>JANQSV010000099.1 GCA_028279115.1 Pseudomonadales bacterium | reverse complement strand
CGTGCCGCGCTCGCACAACATCAGCCTGGAATTTCCCGCCTGCTCGAATTTTTCGATGATATGGCCCATTTCCGCCGGCGCCAGGAACTGGGCTTTCTTGATATTGACGGCGGCGGCGGTGCGCGCCATGGCGGTGACGAGGTCGGTCTGGCGGCTGAGAAACGCCGGCAATTGCAGCACGTCGGCCACTTCCGCCGCCGCTTCGACCTGGCCGGGCTCGTGCACATCGGTGAGAATGGAAACGCCAAAACCCCGCTTGACCTCGGCCAACATGGCCAGACCGGCCTCCAGACCCGGGCCGCGATACGAATCGATCGACGAGCGATTCGCTTTGTCGAAGCTCGCCTTGAAGATCCAGGGAATATCGAGTTCGCCGGTGACGCGCTGAAATTCTTCCGCTACGCGCATGACGACTTCCGGAGTTTCGAGCACGTTCATGCCGCCGATCAGTACGAACGGCCGGCTATTGGCCAGACGGATGTCGCCCACGATCACTTCTTTGACTGTCATCGCCGACACCGGTTTATCAGGAGTGAATCAGGCTCGAGCCGCGGTCATCGCCGCGGCTCCGGTTTCGGCTTCGGCCTCGTGCGCCACTGCCGGCGGCTGGCGGCGCCGCGTCTGGTAGTCCACGGCGGCCCCGATGAAGCCCGAAAACAGGGGATGGCCGTCCCGAGGCGTCGAAGTGAATTCGGGGTGGAACTGACAACCGACGAACCAGGGGTGGTCGGGCGCCTCGATCACTTCGACGAGCTTGTCGTCGATGGATTTGCCCGTCAGTTTCAGCCCGGCGTCCTGCAGCACGCCAAGATAGTTGTTGTTGAATTCATAGCGATGACGATGCCTTTCCTTGATTCGCTCCTTGCCGTAACAGGTGAAAATCGTCGAATCGGGATCGACTATGCACTCCTGCCCGCCGAGACGCATCGTGCCGCCGAGATCGGACGCCTCGTCGCGGCTTTCGACATCGCCTTCCGCGGTAATCCATTCGGTGATCAGGGCGATTACCGGATGCGGCGTATCCGGCTCGAATTCGGAACTGTTGGCGCCTTTCAGCCCGGCGACATTGCGGGCGAATTCCACCACCGCGGCCTGCAAACCGAGACAGATGCCGAGATATGGGACATTGTTCTCCCGGGCGTACCTGCAGGCGAGAATCTTGCCTTCAAAGCCCCGCTCGCCGAAGCCTCCCGGCACAAGTATGCAATCGTGGACTTCCAGAATGCCCGTGCCCTGCTCGGAGATGATCGACGAATCGATGAACGAAACGTTGACCCGGGTGCGCGTGTGGATGCCGGCGTGGGTGATGGCTTCGTTGAGGGATTTGTAGGCGTCGGGCAGTTCCATGTATTTGCCGACCATTGCCAGGTTAATCTCGTTCAGCGGGTTGTGTTCGGCCTCGACGACCTTGTTCCATTCGCTGAAATCCGCCTCGGGACAAGGCAGGCACAACTTGTCCACGACGATCTTGTCGAGCCCGGTCTCGCCGAGAATGGCGGGAATGCGGTAGATGCTGTCGGTGTCCGGCAGCGAGACGACCGCGGGAATCTCGACGTTGGTGAACAATGCGATCTTGCGGCGCGCCGACTCGTCGATTTCATGCTCCGAGCGGCAAATGAGCACGTCGGGCTGGATGCCGATCGAGCGCAACTCCTTGACCGAGTGCTGGGTCGGCTTGGTCTTGATCTCGCTGGCGGTGCTGATATACGGCACGAGAGTCAGGTGAATGAACAGGGCGCGCTGGGCGCCGAGTTCGACGCGCATCTGCCGCGCGGCTTCCAGAAAGGGCTGGGATTCGATGTCGCCCACGGTGCCGCCGATTTCCACGAGCGCGACCTGGGCCGAACCGGCGCCTTCGATGATGCGGCGCTTGATTTCGTCGGTAATATGGGGAATCACCTGGATCGTCGCGCCGAGGTAATCGCCGCGCCGTTCGCGCTTGAGCACTTCCTCGTATACCCGGCCGGTGGTGAAATTGTTCTTCTGCAGCATGGTGGTGCGGCTGAAACGTTCGTAATGGCCGAGATCGAGGTCGGTTTCGGCGCCGTCGTCGGTGACGAATACCTCGCCATGCTGGAAGGGGTTCATGGTGCCCGGGTCCACATTGATGTAGGGATCGAGCTTGAGCATGGAAATATCGAGTCGCCGGGCTTCGAGAATGGCCGCGAGCGACGCGGAGGTTATACCCTTGCCAAGCGAGGAGACCACGCCACCGGTGATGAAAATGTAACGGGTCATTGGGCCCCACCCGAATTCCCGGAACCGGCGGGTGCGCCGACGCCTTCAGATGGAACTACAGCGTACCAGAAGGTCTGGACAGGCTCAATATGAATCATTGCGGCAATTTGTATATAGGTGGCTTCGATCCGTCGCCAGCGGGTGGCGTAAGGTTCAGCGGACGCCGTAAATACGGCCCAGCCGCCAAGCGC
>JANQSV010000285.1 GCA_028279115.1 Pseudomonadales bacterium | reverse complement strand
GCGGCGCGGCTGCCGTGGCGCAGGAAGGTGTGCAGCAATTCGGCTTCGAGTTCGTATTCGTAAATTCCCGGCCGGCAATATTGCATGATGCGCCGGTGCCCTTCGGCGGAAATTCGCGCCGCTTCCTCCATCAGCCGGATTTCCTCCTCGCTCTTGAACAGGCGCATCTCGTGCAGCAGATCGTCGAGCAGCAGAAATTGTCCCGGCGCGGGGCCGCCGTGGCGCGCCTTCTCGCGGGCGCCGCGAACCCAGCCCATGACTTTCTCGTCGAAATCCGCATCGAGTCCGATGCGGTAGTGAATCCGTTCCCGGCCGGCCATCAACTCGGGCACGATCTTGTCGATCTCGCCGACGGGATACGCCTGGTCGGCGCCCAGGCTTTCCACCGCCGCTTCCGGGCCGAGCAGTTTCCCTTCCCACAACTCCTTCCGCGGGTCCTTCGGCTGGCAGAACAGCACGGCCTCGCCTTCCTCGCGTCCCGGCACGAGCGCCAGCAAGGCCTGAGCCTCGGCAAAACCGGTCAGATAGAAGAAATCGCTGTCCTGGCGATAGGCATGATGCACATCGCGACTGCGCACCCGCTCGGGCGCGGCCGCCAGCAAGGCGATGCCGCCGGGCTGCAAGCCTTCGATCAGCGCCGCCCGGCGGCGGCTGTATTCCCGTGGGTCGATGTTCATGCCTGTCCTCTTTATGGCTTGCTGATCATGACTTTCCGGCGATGCGCCCGCAAGCATAGCCGGAAGCGGGGGCAAACCCAAGTTGACGGCAGCCCCGTTATTGACCCGTCCCGCGGGCGGTTCTATAGTCGCGGAGTGGTTCGGCCCGGACGCTTGCCTTATGGACGACAACAGAATCGACGCGCTGCATGGGAAAGTGGATGCCCTGATCGACCTTTGCGGAAAATTGCGGGAGGAAAATCAACGGCTCAGGAATAACGAGCAGGGCCTGCGCTCCGAGCGCCGGCAATTGCTCGAGAAGAACCGCGCAGCCAAACAGCGCCTGCAATCCATCCTGATGCGGCTGAAGGCAATGGAGAATCCCTGAGTCCCGTACCAGAGCGAAACGAAATGACCGAAGACGGCAACACTGTCCTGCTCACCATCCTGAACAAGAGCTACCGGGTGAACTGTCCGCCCGAGGAAAGAAGCGCGCTGCTGGAATCCGCCCGCCATCTCGATGAGCGGATGTATCGGATCCAGCGTCGCGGCCCCAGCCTCGACCGGGAACAGATCGCCGTCATGGTGGCCTTGAACATCGCCAACGAGCTGTTGAGAAAGCCATCCGGGGATGGCGGTGGATCGCCGCTCGACGAAGCCCGGCTGGTGGAACTCGAAAACAAGCTGGACCGCGTTCTTGCGGACGAGCCCTCGCCGAACTGATTCATAAGGCGCTTCTTATCAGCAATTCCAATTTTGGCGACGAGATCCTGCGGCTACGCGCTGTCCAAAATGGCATTCCTGCCATTTTGTCGCGGAATCTCATTGGCAAAACGGGAACTATTGGCTCTTTGTGAACTTCCCCACCGCCGCCGGATCAATATATACTGTGATTTCGGTTCCCTGGGGCATTTGCCAACCAAAAGTGTTCTTGACCCGATAATTTCGCAATCGGAGGCTGTCTCGAAAGAAGCTGTTGTGCATGTCCGGCTGCCGGAAAGCCTTATGCTTCGCGAGGGCCACCACCTGAACCCCAGGGTTCAGGGCAACTTTGGTAGCGGTGTCTTGGGGGACTGATTTTGATGACGCAAGATCTGGACGACTTGCGTAGTCATCTGCGCCGCCTCAGGCGCAACCTCCCGCCCGAACGGCAAAGCAGCGCCGCCGCGGGCCTGCTTGCGCGAATTCGTGATCGGGATTTTTTCCGCGCCGGTCGGCGGGTCGCGTTCTATGTGGCCGTTGCCGGGGAAATTTCTCCGGCCCCGCTGTTGCGGCAGGCGCTCGACGAAAAAAAATCCTGCTTCCTGCCGGTGGTGGCCGGAGAGCATGAACTCGATTTCGTCAGTTGCGGGGCCGCCTCAAGCCTGGTGGAAAACCGTTGGGGAATCCCCGAGCCGGAGGAAGGAACGCATATCGAGCCGCGTTCGCTCGACCTTGTATTCGTGCCCCTCGTCGGCTTTACCCGCGATTGCGCCCGGCTCGGCAACGGCAAGGCTTATTACGACCGCGCGTTTGCCTTCCGTCTGACGAGTCCCGGGCCCCGGCCCCTGCTCGTGGGCCTGGCCCATGAATGCCAGTTGCTCGAATCGTTGCCGGTCAGGGAATGGGACGTGCCGCTCGATGCGGTGGCTACGCCCGAGCGGATTTTCTATCGTGCCGAGAGTGATTGAGTTTTTGGATTGGCAAGTCGTCCTGGGGGTGGCTCCTGATCACATCCATGCCGCGCTTTGGGCGGCGAAGGTAGCCAGCGACAAAACAACGAAGGCTACGGTTAATACCAGCACCATATCGGGTCCACTACGCATCAGAAGTTTCCTTGAGCTGCCAACTCCTTGATTTGCCTAGCGGCATTTCAACCCATTGCTTTAGTTCCACAAGCCATTTTTTGTGGAAATTGCATATTTCGGGGTTTGCCTGAGGCAAATTCCAGACCATATGCTGTATGCGCATACAGTATTTCATTCCATGCCGCGGCTGCGGTCTCCAGCGCATGTTGCCCCGCTGTTCGGGATCGGGACCAGCGAAGAGGTTCTACCTTTGACTGTCTCGCTACATGCTAGTAGATTTGCGCCATTTCCCGAGCGGGTGGAGTAAACATGGCTACTTTTCTGGTAACCGGCGCAAGCCGCGGATTGGGTCTGGAATTCGTCAGGCAGCTAGTCGGCCGCGGCGAGAATGTGATCGCCACCTGTCGCGGCGACCGTTCGATGAGCGAACTCGACGGTCTCTACGATACGCACGAAAATCTCCAGGTAATGGAGCTTGAGGTGGCGGACGACAAGTCCATCGCCACCCTCGGCCGGCAACTGGAAGGGCAGGCGATCGACGTGCTGATCAACAACGCCGGCATGTACGGGCCTCGCAGCCTCTCCATCGGAGATCTCGAGGGAGACGGCTGGGCCGAAGTCATGCGGGGGAACTGCATCGCGCCGATCCTGATCGCCCAGACGCTATTGCCAAACCTGCGCGAGGGCGCCGGGAAAAAGCTCGTTTTCATCACTTCCAAGATGGGTTCCATCGCCGACAACCGCGGCGGCGGCTCCTATGTCTACCGCAGTTCCAAGAGCGCCCTGAACGCGGCGGTGAAAAGCCTTTCCGTCGATCTCGCCGGTGAAGATTTCGTCTCGGTTGTACTGCATCCCGGATGGGTGCAGACCGACATGGGCGGCCCGAACGCGCTGATCGACGCCGAGACCAGCGTCAGCGGCATGTTGCGCGTGATCGACCGCGTCGGCCAGCCGGATTCAGGCGGCTTCTTCGCGTACGACGGCGCCGTCATTCCCTGGTAAGGGGATATTCCGCGGCCGGTCGATGCGACGACTGCTGATCGTTCCGATTCTCACCGGTCTGCTCGCCGTGGGCCAGACTGAGCCGGTGCGGGCTCATGGCAGCGTCGCCCTCGAAGACGACCTCTGCGTCATCGATATCGATTTCCTTACGGCGCATTTCACGATCTTCCAGCCCGAAACCCGGGGCGCCGACGAATTCTGCGAGGACATTCCCGGCGTCGCGCGTTCCGTCTTCATCATGGAATACCTGCACGATCTGCTGCGGGAAATGGAGGTCGATTTCCGCATCATCCGCGACGAGACCGGCATCGGCCGTTTCGCCGACTGGGACGACATTCTCGCCATGGGGGACCTGGAACCGCTGACCGTGTACTACCAGGAACCGTCGGTCGAGCCCAGCGGCTACTATCGCGCCGGCCACGAATTCTCCGAGCGGGGCAGCTATATCGGCATCGTCACCGCGAGCCATCCGACCGAAGCGCGGGACTACCAGGCGGTTTTCTACTTCCAGGTCGGCCGCGACTGGGGCAGCTTCCCGCTCTTCATCGCGCTGATCGTCCTCGCCCAGCTCGGCTACTGGGCCGCCAACGGCGGCTGGCGCAAGTTTCGCAAGTGATTGGGGACAAAATGGAAAACGTCAAGGCGGACATTGTTGGTCGGATACGAGCCAAGATCGAGGCGGGTCGTTTCGAGTACTCGCAACATGCAACCGATCAGAGCATCAAGCGGCGAATCAGTGTGGCTGAATTGCGCGAAGCGATGCGCGGCCCGGAACTTGTCGAAGACTACCCGGATGCGAAGTATGGCCCCAGTTGCCTGCTCCTGGGATTCACGGGCTCGGGGCGACCGCTGCATATTCATTGCAGTCACGGGTCGCGGGAGTTGGTAAAAATCATTACACTCTACGAACCATCTTCGGCGGTCTGGCTGAATTTCAGGTTCAGGAGGAAAGAAGATGATTGAACAGTCACGATGGGACGAGACGATTGTCGACGCGAATGT
>JANQSV010000068.1 GCA_028279115.1 Pseudomonadales bacterium | reverse complement strand
CGCGGCAAGCATAGACTCTGGAAATCGAGGGCTCCAAATCAACCCGGGCACACCTTAAATCAGCCCTCGGACTGTCCTGTGAATCAGGACCACCTCAATGGCATCCACTTATTTTATACTGGTAGTTATCACCAGCGACGAAATAAGAGAAGTAAATCAGAACTTTGTTTCCGCCGACGGGGATTTCTTATTGGTGAATTCCTTAGTCCTCAATGGTGTATTTCTGCTCGTGTTCTCCTCGGCAACAATGTTTGCGTTGGGACCTCGGGACATGGTCGGGAAATACATACGGGAAACAAGATATGGCGCACACGCCAAAGATGAGCGAACTTCAAAGAAAAACCTCAGAAAAGAAGACTTTGTATCCCGCAGAGTGATCTGGTCAGTTTCGGTTTTGGTCCTTGTGGGGTCGGTTGGAGGAGCGCGTTTTCTGTTCTTTGTTAACAATTTGATGGAATACTTTGGTTACCTGGGGTTTATGAGTCTGTTTCTTCGGACGTTTCCAGGAGTACATGAGCAGTTGGCCCTGATTATTGTTTTTTCGATCGCTACCACGGTTTTTTATCGAATTACCTATCTGCTGTTGCGATTAACAGCCAGATAGTTCTTTTGTTGACAAAATACCAGATATCGAGAGTCGGAGAGTCGGGACCACTTCGCGAATAGAATCCCGGAGGCGCAATATTGAAACTTGTTTTACAAAGCGAAGCGAACGAGTGCGGTTTGGCGTCGCTGGCCATGGTGGCCCAACACCACGGCCACAAGATCGACCTGAACGCCATGCGGCAGCGGTTCGGCTCGTCGCTCACGGGCGCGCGCCTGCGCGACCTGATGAAGATCGCCGAACAGCTTTCGCTCGGTTCCCGGGCCCTGCGGCTCGAACCCGAAAGCCTGAAAGACATTTCCCTTCCCGCGATCCTGCATTGGGACATGGATCATTTCGTCGTGTTGCAGGCGGTTCGCCGCAACCGTTTCGTCGTGTTCGATCCGGCCCGCGGCCGCGTTTCCCATTCTCTCGCCAGCATATCCGACCACTTCACCGGCGTCGCGCTGGAACTGACGCCCGCCGCCGACTTCCAGCCGATCGTGGCCAGGACCAGAACCCGGCTGCGCAGCTTGTGGTCCCGCCTCTCCGGACTGAAACGGTCTCTGGCGCAGATTCTGATTTTGTCGGCCGCGATCCAGTTGTTCGCCCTGGCGGCACCCTTCTACCTGCAACTCGTTATCGACGAGGCCGTGATGCGGTTTGATACCGATTTGCTGTTCCTGCTCGGCATCGGCTTCGGACTCCTGTATCTGATTTGGGCCATAACCGAAGCCTTGCGATCCTGGGTGATATTATTGCTGGGCCAGTCGATGACCTTCCAGCTGGCGGGCAACGTGCTGCGGCACCTGATCCGGCTGCCGGCGGACTACTTCGAGAAGCGCCACGCGGGCGACATCATTTCCCGGATCGGTTCGATACAGCCGATTCAGACGGCGCTCACGCAAAGCGTGGCCGGCCCTTATCGACGGCGTGATGGTCATCGCCACCGTCGTCCTGATGCTGTTGTACAACTGGAAACTGGCGTTGACCGCCGTTGCGTTCACGGTCGCGTACCTGATCGTCTCGCTGGTCCTGTTTCCCTTCATGCGAAGCCGGCAGGAAGAGCTGATCGCCAAACGCGCAACGGAGAACACGCACACGATCGAAACCATCCGCGCCTCGCGGGCTGTCAAACTGTTCGGCAGGGAAACGGAACGCGAAAACGCCTGGCGCAACCTGTACGCCGACGTGATCAACGCGGGCGTTTCCTACGGCCGGCTGGAGATCGGCAACCGCTTCGCGTCCTCCCTGCTGTTCGGCCTGCAAACCGTGCTCATCGTCTATTTCGGGGCGCGATACATCCTGGCCGGAGAGATGAGCGTCGGCATGCTGTTCGCCTTTCTGTCGTACCGCCAGAACTTCGCCGCCACGGCCGAGGCGCTGGTCAACAAGGGCATCGAGTTCCGCATGCTGGGGCTGCACCTCGAACGGCTTTCGGACATCGTGCAATCGGCGAAGGAGGAGGGTCTGGACGCGCCGGTTTCCGAAATCAGAAAAGTGAAGGGCCGGATTGAACTCGAGGAAATCGGCTTCCGCTACGACCCGAACGAACTGCTCCTTTTCGAGGACATCTCACTTTGCGTTCAGCCCGGAGAATTCCTGGCCATCGCGGGCCCTTCGGGCGGCGGCAAGACGACATTGCTGAAGGTCATGCTGGGCCTGCTGAAACCCGAATCGGGGGTCGTCCGGGTGGACGGGCTGCCGCTGCATTCCCTGGGCCTGCGCAACTGGCGCGCCGCCGTGGGCGCGGTCATGCAGGACGATCAACTGCTTTCGGGTTCCATCGCCGACAACATCGCCTGTTTCGACCCCCAGATCGACATGGACCGCGTGATCGAATGCGCCAAGCTGGCGCGGGCGCACGACGACATCAACCGCATGCCCATGCATTACCTGTCGACGATCGGAGACATGGGCGCGGCGCTTTCCGGCGGCCAGCGACAACGGCTGCTGCTGGCGCGGGCGCTCTACCACAAACCGCAAGTGCTTTTCCTTGACGAAGGCACGGCGAATCTCGATCTGGAGTCGGAACGGCGGATCGGGGAAACGATCTCGGACATGCGGATCACCCGAATCGTGGTCGCCCACCGGCCCGAACTGCTCGGCCGCGCCGATCGTGTATTCACCATGGTTGGCGGCAAGCTGATCGAGGAGACGAAGCCGCGTCCGCTGGAAAGTTGAGCGGCGGCGCCTTTCGGCCAGGCCGGAACCAGGTGGATTGAATGGAAACTTTCCGCGAACAAGTCCTTGAACGCCGGGGAAACCGGCTGTTCGGCCACGTCGCGCTCGCCGCGCCGGTTTCAACCTGGGTGGTCACCCTGCTAATAGGGACTATCGTGGCCGCGATTACCGCGGTCCTGTTGACCGGCGGCTACGCGCGCAAGGAGATCGTTCACGGCTGGCTGAAACCCGACAAGGGCCTGGTGAAAGTCGTTTCTCCGCAACTTGGCACGGTCACTGCCGTGCATGTGGCTGAAGGTCAAGCCGTCAACGGGGGAGACGCGCTTGCTTCGCTGAATCTGGATACGGCCTTCGCCTCGGGCGAAGGCGTTTTCGGGATTGCGTTGGAGGAAATCGAAGCGCAAATCGTCGAAATGGAAAAACTGCCGCCTCTGACCGAAAAGAGTTTTGAGCAGGAATCAAAGGAACTGAGAAGTCAAATCGAGTTCGCGCAAGCGGAAGTCGAGTCCTTGGAAATCCAGCGCCAAGTGCTGGACGAACGCATTCGTACCGCGAACGCTCAGTTGAATCGATACGAGTTGTTGGCCAACCGAAACGTGGCTTCCCGGAACGATGTGGAACGGCAAAAGGAAATCGTGCTTTCCTTGCGGCAATCCGATGAACGGATTGCCCAACAGATAGAGATCAAGCTAGGAGAAATGGCGACCCATCAACTGCGTCTCGAAGGTGTTCCGGTCAGGCGGCAGACCGCTCTCGCGGAACTAAGTGCGGGACTGTCCAGCCTGAGAGCGCAATTGGTGCAAATCGCAGGGCGGGGGTCTATAGTATTGAAGGCGCCGGTTGACGGCAGCGTTGCCGCGCTGCCAATCTCCGGCGGGCAGAGTCTGCGGCCGCAGCAACTCGCCGTGTCTATATTGCCGCGGGGCGGAAGGCTGGAGGCGGAGTTGTTCGCACCGACCCGGGCCGCGGGCTTCATTCAAACGGGCCAAACCGTTCGACTGCAATTCGATGCGTTTCCCTACCAGCGATTCGGAGTCGTCGAAGGAGAAATCGTTTCGGTTTCCCGGACGATATTCGAACCGGCGGAATTGCCCGTGTCGCTCAATGTTCAGGGCCCCGTCTATCGGATCGTGGCCGGCATCTCCGCGCAGCATGTCGACGCCTACGGAGAACGCTTTCCCCTGCAGGCGGGAATGACCTTGAGCGCCTACATCGTCCAGGAGGAAAGAAAGCTCTGGCAGGTGCTGCTGGAGCCGCTGCTTGCCAGAATTCGGCTGACCGAAAGTTCCGACAGCGAACCGCCATCCCCATAACGCAATGTTGCCCTCGACAGGATGGATTCCGCGACTGCGTGCGGAACGACGGCTGTTGTCCCAATCCGCAGCCGCGCCGCCTCCGATGTCATTCCGCTCGCAAGGAGAGATGGTATTGCGCGCCTCTTTATCTTCAATTGTGGAACCAGAATTCGACTTCGGTGGTGTCTTCGAGGAATTCCGCCGCGTGTATTGTCCCGGCGGGCACATGATACCAGTCCCCCGGCCCGAGGCGCTCGGACTTGCCTTCCATGGTGAGCAGGATCGCTCCACGGGTTACGACGCCGACATTGTCCGTTTCGTGATTATGGGGCTCAAGCACCGTGCCCGCGGCATACGTGGCGAATACGACATCGCAGCCTTCGGCGTCCAGTTTCAACGCGCCCTCGTGTCCCGCAAGCGGCGGCAGCCGGCGGATCGGCCCGGGAAATTCGGTGTTTTTCGGCATGGCTGTCCTCTGATAGAATCATTTCAAGGGGCTCGATTATCACATGGCAAGTTCCATAAAATCGCCGCCCAAGCTTACCGTAACGTTCAAGTGAAGCTCCAGATTCTCGGAGCTTCCTCGCGGCACATGGATGTGCCGCCGAATTCTTTGGGTGGAGGCAAGCGTTTTCGAAGCGAAGCTTCGGGCGCAGCCGCAACGGCACGGAGCTATGCTCCGTGACTGGAGAAAGCCATTGAATTCGGGAGCAAAACAAAACCACGCTTTTGTTTTGCGTCGGTGAATAATTCCAAGGATGGAATTGTTCACAAAACCAGAGGGCTGATGTGGTCAAACCTGTAAGCAGACGTGAATTTCTCAACCTGCTCGCGGCCGCCGGCGGCGCCGGGGCGGTCATCCAGGCGAGCACGGCGCTCGGATTGATGCCGGCCGGCGCAAGCGCCTCGACGCTGGATCTGGCCGCCGGCAACGGACGCAGCGCGCTGATCCTCGGCGGGGGCCTCTCGGGCCTCACGGTCGCCTACGAACTCGGCAAGGCCGGCTGGGACTGCATGATTCTCGAAGCCTCCCACCGCTGCGGCGGCCGCATCTTCACCGTGCGTCATGGCGCGCTCATCGACGAGATCGGCAATCGTCAGTATTGCGAGTTCGACGATGAGCCGCACCTGTATTTCAACGCCGGCGCGGCGCGTATTCCGAGCACTCACCGCAACGTACTCAAGTATTGCAAGGAACTCGAGGTCGAACTCGAGATATTCATCAACGAGAACAAGACCTGTTGGGTGCAGGACGACGCCATGCTCGGCGGCAAGCCCATCCGCAACGCCGAATACACGACCCATATGCGCGGCTTCATGGCCGAACTGATGACCAAGGCCATGAGTGAAGCCGCCATGGACGAACCTTTCACGGCACAGGAGGCCGAAATCCTGCTCGGCATGATTCGCAGATTCGGCGACCTGGGCGAGGACGACGTATATCGGGGCAGTTTCGGCGCCGGCTATGCGTCGGGAGGCTTCATCAGCCATGGCGTGCAGAAGGACATGATCGCCTTTCGCGATCTGCTCGGGACGCGTCTCGGCATGGGCCTGCTGCGCGCCAGCGAAGGCGAAACCGGGCCGATCCTGATGCAACCGCGCGGCGGTATGGATCGCATCATCGACGGCTACCTGCGCCAGGTCGGCGACCGGGTCAGCTATCGCGCCATGGTCGCCTCTATCCACGTCCGCGACGATGGCGTCGAAGTGACATACGACCAGGACGGCTCGCGCCGGCGGATCAGGGCGGACTATTGCTTCAATTGCATCCCGGCCCATCTGGTGACGGGCTTCGAGCACAATTTCCCGGCCGATTACGTACGCGCGCTGAAATACGTCCGTCGCGGCGAAGCCTACAAGGCCGCCTTTCAGGCAAAGGAGCGCTTCTGGGAGAAACAGGACATCTACGGCGGCATCACCTGGATGAACAATCGCAGCCGGCAGATCTGGTATCCGGTTGCCGGCATGCACAAGCGGAAGGGAGTGATTCTGTCCGGCTACGATTTCGGCGGCGGCATGTACCATACGCGCATGACGCAGGAACAGCGCATCGAAGCGCATCTGGCCGACGGCGGGAAAGTGCATCCCGATTATCGCAACCTGGTCGAGAAACCGGTGACGATAGCCTGGCATCGCATGAATCACATGTTGGGCTGCGCCGGCTATTGGACCAGGCGTCTGGATGGGTCCTGGGCTCCTGAAGACGAAGAAATGTACCACTTGTTGCAGGCGCCGTTGAACGGCCGCCATTACATCATCGGCGACCAGATGAGCATGCATGCGGCCTGGATGGAAAGCGCGCTGCAATCCGCCCATTGGGCGATGAACGATCTCGACCGGCGCTTGCGCAATACGCCTGCCCGAGACAGTACCGCGCCATGAGCGACAGACAGATGAAACGGATCCAATTCATAGTTGGTTGCCTGGCGGCTTTCGTGGCCGCGCCTGCCTTGGCCGCCGAACGGGAACCCTTCGACGACCGCTATTGCACCACCTGTCACGGCGCGGACGGACGCGGCAATGAAGGCGTGCAGGCGCCGCGGCTCGCGGGCATGGAGCCCTGGTACCTGAAGCGGCAACTCGAGAACTACCGGGACGGCATCCGCGGCACGCATCCCGACGATATCGAAGGCGTCGCCATGCAGCCCATGGCCGCCAGGCTGACGGATGCGTCCATACAGGATATTATCGAGTGGGTAGGCGGCTGGAATTACGTTCCCGCGGAACATACGATCAGCGGTGACATCGATGCCGGCAGGGTGCTGTACCAGCCCTGCGCCACCTGTCACGGCGCGGACGCCGAAGGCAACGAGGCGCTGGGAGCGCCGGCCCTGGCGGGTCAGAACGACTGGTACATGGTCACCCAGCTCAGGAATTTCCTGGCCGGATACCGCGGCGTACACCCGCGGGATGTCTATGGCGCGCAGATGCGCGCGATGACCACGGGGCTGAACGGCGAGAACGATATCAATAACGTGGTCGCCTACATAAACAGCTTGTCCGACTAAAATTGGCTGAACAATTCCTTCCATGGAATTGTTCATTACCGCAAAACAAAAACGTGGTTTTGTTTTGCTCACGGATTCAATGGCTTGTGCCATCGAATCCGGCGGCACATCCATGTGCCGCGCGGAAGCTCTGATAAATCAGAGCTTCCTTGACAGCGGCCGCATGGCGGTCAGCGGCCGGTTCAGCGCAGCCGGCGGGGAGAATTCGCATGTCCTCCATGGCCATTTTCAATCTCGTCGTTTTCGCCGCCCTGCTGGGCTTTCTGTTCCAGTTGGCGCGCCGCGACATGGGCCTGTCGCGCCGGGTGTTGACCGGCTTGCTGATCGGCACGGTCTACGGTTTCTATCTGCAATTCGTTTTCGGCGCCGGCGCGGAAGTCACGGGGCAGACGATCGAATGGACCAATATCGTCGCCAACGGCTATGTCAACCTGTTGCGGCTGATCATCATGCCGCTGGTGCTGGTGATGATGATCGCGGCGGTGGTCAAGGTGCAGGAGATCCGTTCGCTCGGCAAGATCGGCGGCTTGATCGTCGGCCTGCTCGTGGGAACGACTGTGATCGCCGCCCTGGTCGGCATCGCCATGGCTTCGATTTTCGGCCTCAATGCCGGCGAACTCGCCGCCGGAGCAGCGGAACTGGCGCGGGCCGAGGTGCTCGAATCGCGTCAGGGCGCGATCGCCGACCTGACCTTTCCGCAACTGCTGGTCAGCTTCATTTCCAGCAATATCTTCCTTGACCTTACCGGCGCGCGCGACACTTCCATCATTGCCGTGGTGGTCTTCGGCCTCTTGATCGGCATCGCCGCGCTGCTCGTCTGCGAGGAAGACCCGGAGCAGGGTCCGCGCATTCGCGGCTTCCTCGACTCGGCCCAGGCCGTCATCATGAAGCTGGTGCATATCGTCATGGCGCTGACGCCTTATGGCGTGCTGGCGCTGATGACGCGCGTCATCGCCACGTCCGACGGCAACGCCATCGTCACCCTGATCGGATTCGTGGTCGCATCCTATATTGCCATCGCCATCATGTTCGTCGTGCACGCCTTCATGATCGGACTGATCGGCGCCAACGTGCCCGATTACTTTCGCAGGGTATGGCCGGTACTGACCTTCGCATTCGTCACCCGCAGTTCGGCCGCGACGATTCCGCTGACGATTCGCGCCCAGATCGAGGAATTGAACGTGGCGCCTCCGGTCGCCAACATCGCCGCTTCCTTCGGCGCCACCATCGGACAGAACGGCTGCGCCGGCATCTATCCGGCGATGCTGGCGGTAATGGTCGCACCGACCATGGGCGTAGATATCGATCTCGGATTCATCGCCAGCCTGGTTTTGATCATCGCCATTGGCTCCTTCGGCATCGCCGGGGTCGGCGGCGGCGCCACCGCCGCGGCGCTGGTGGTATTGCCTGCCATGGGCTTCCCGGTCACCGTGGCGGCCTTGCTCATTTCCATCGAACCGCTGATAGACATGGCGCGTACAGCGCTGAACGTCAACGGCGCCATAACCAGCGGCATGATCACCCAGCGATTCCTCGGCGCGGAAGCCGGGGGAGCCGAAGCCGCAGCACCATCCCATCAATGATTGAGGAATATCCCATGCAAGTATTCAAAACCGCTTTCGTCATCCTGGCTCTTGCGCTTGCGCCGCTGGCCGCCGCGCAGGAAATCACCCGGCATAACGAAGGCAATCTGTTCTATACCGCCATTACCATTCCGCCGGGCGCCGAAACCCTGTACCTGAGCGGTTCCGGCGCGCGCCCGCAGGAAGACGGCACCTGGGGCGACATACGGCAGCAGGCTGTCGATACCTTCAGCCGCTTCAAGGACACGCTGGAAGGGCTGGGCTGGTCGATGAGCGATGTCGTGCAAGTGCGGGTGTTCGCCGTGGCCGATGAAAACGGCGAAGTGGATTTCGCAGCTTTCAACGAAGGGTATCTCGAATTCTTCGGCACCGAAGAAAATCCCAACAAGCCCGTGCGATCGTTTCTGGAAATAGCCGATCTGGTAGTGGATGGCTGGTTGCTGGAGATAGAAATCCGGGCGGCGCGGATGCCTTGATTGGGTGAGGGCCGGTCGGCGCAGCCGAATGAGAGCGCAGTTTTTGAAGGCTCGAACGACTCGCCATGGATGGTGGGCCGGGGTTGGCGAATACTCGGAACTCGCGCCATGGACGGCATGCGCAACTCAACAGAATGTGCGGTCAATGGATTCTGGATACCGACTCGCTCCGCATGGAATCCATCCTCATTGGAGGTTGGAGCCTAATGGCCGGCCTGATGATGAAGATCGGCAGGATTTTCCCGATTGCGCTCCTGTGCGCTTTTTTGCAGACCTGTGAATCTGAAGTGAGCGCACAGTCCGTATATGAAACTTCGGTCGCCGACTTGCAGCGGATGCTCGCAAACGGCGAAGTCACTTCCGTGCAACTCGTCGAGCAATATCTGGCGCGGATCGAAGCCTATGATCGAGCCGGCCCGCGCCTGAACAGCATCGTGCGGGTCAATCCCGCCGCGCGCGGGACTGCCGCCGAACTCGACCGCGAACGCGCGGCAAGCGGTCCGCGCGGACCCTTGCACGGCATCCCGGTGCTGGTGAAGGATAACTACAACACGACCGACATGCCGACCACCGGCAGTTCGGTGGCGCTGGCGGATTTCGTTCCCAACGCGGCAGCGACCCAGGTCGAGAAGCTGGTTGCCGCGGGCGCCGTCGTGCTGGCGAAAACCAACCTGCATGAATACGCCTATGGCATCACCAGCGTCAACTCGCTGACCGGCCAGCCGCGCAATCCCTACGATTACCGGCGCGTGCCCGGCGGCTCCAGCGGCGGCGCCGGCGCGGCGGTGGCTGCAAGCCTCGGCGCGGTCGGCATGGGTTCGGACACTTGCGGGTCGATCCGCATTCCTTCGGCTTTCAACAACCTGGTGGGATTGCGGCCGAGCAAGGGCGCCTCCAGCATTTACGGCGTGATGCCGCTGTCGCATACCCAGGACACCGCAGGACCGCTCGCCCGCAATATCGACGATCTCGCCATCGTGCTCGACGTCGTTTCCGGCTACGACCCCAGCGATCCCGCGACCGAAGCCGTGCGCGGCATGCCGCCGACGCGCTTCCGCGAAAGGCTTGGCGAAGTCAGCCTCGAAGGTCTCCGTTTCGGCAAACTCGACAGTTATTTCGAACGCGCCGACGGCGACACCCGGAGTGTCATCGAAAACGCCCTCGAATGGCTGGCGGAGCAAGGCGCGGCCGTCGTTTCCGTGGAGATTCCCGAAGTTGCCGATCTGATCGACCGCTCACGCGTGATCGAACACGAATTCCGTGGCGATCTTGATCGATATCTCAAGCAATTCGGCAGCGAACGGATCGCGGGATTGGCGGACATCGTCGATCTCGGTCTCTATCACCAGGCCGTTGCCGGGCAATTGACTCGCTCACGCGATGCCGAGCGCAACGAAGAGGCTTACCAGGAGGCGCTGGCGACGCGCGGCGAGTTGCGCGCGGCGGTTGAGCAAGTATTCGAAGACAACGAACTCGACGCCATCGTCTATCCCACCATCGGGCGGATTCCCGTACTCATCGGCGAATCCCAGCCCGGCAACAATTGCAGCATCGCCGCCAATTCGGGTCTGCCGGCGCTCTCGCTGCCGGCCGGATTCAGCGATTCGGGTTTGCCGGTCGGCATGGAATTGCTCTCCGGATTCCTCGAAGACGAACGCCTGCTTGCCATCGGCCACGCATTCGAATCGGGCTACCCCCGGCGTCAGGCACCGGTCGTGACGCCCGAACTTGTCGATGGCGCACCGCCGCCGGCGCGAATCGGAACCCTGGCAATCGACGATGAAGACGGATTCGGCGTCGCCGGGGAAATCCGCTTCGAATCATCGCTGAACTTGCTGGAATGGAATCTGCAAATTTCCGAGGACGGCCCCTTGCGAACTCAGGCCCTCGGACTCCTCTTCGGCGATCCGTCAGCACCGGTGTCGGTAAACCTCGTCGGCCCGGAACTGCTAGACCGTCCGCGCGCCATGACCAGCGGCAGCATTTTCCTGTCGCCGCAATTGCGCGCCGCGCTCGAAGACGAACCAGCCTTCATCAAGGCTTTCGGCGGCACATTCTCCCCGGAAGGCGCCGCCTGGCCGCTGACTTTCGATCCCGGCCCCTGAGTCAGGAGAGGAACTCGCCATCCGCTGCGCAAACCCGCACTACGTCGTCGCCGGACTGGAGGGTGGGATGTTTGCCAGCGCATCCGGGAAGTTGTCCATGGTTACGATCACGGCTTCGCGGGCGGAGGGGAAAGTTTCGTGAAAGGCGTCTAGCGAGCGCATGTGGCGCTCGGCGGCGCCGTCGAGGGTGACCTGGATCGGCGTCGATCCGTCGATGGATTGAACGACGAAATCCACTTCGCCCGCGTCGCGCCAGTAGAACACATCGAACCCGCGCTTCCGCAATTCCACGAAAGTGGCGCATTCGAGCGCCTTGCCCATGTCCCGGCTCGCGCGCGTCACGGAAACGCGCCGCAGGGCGGTATCGACGGGGTAGTACTTCCGATTGCGGTGCGAGCGTTTGCGTTCCGAGAAGCCGAACCACGGGCAGGAAAAAAGCAGGTAGGCCTGCTCGCAGGCTTCGAGCCAGGCCGCTGCGGTCTCGACCGCGATGCCGCTGGCGGCGGCAATCCTGCGCAGGCTGAGTTCGGAGCCCGCTGACTCGAAGACCATCTGCGCGACTTGCCTGAGACTGAGCGATGATCGTGCGCCGACCCGTTCGCGCACGTCGCGCTGCAATATGTCGCCGAAATACTGGCGCAGCAGCAGGTCGCCATCCTCGCTTCCGACCGGCTCCGGGAAGCCGCCGCGATGCAGGTAGTCGGCGAGCGAAGCTTTGGGGCGAAGCTTGCGGAACTCGGCCGGATCGAAGGGGAACAATTCGACGGTGACGTGCCGGCCCGTCAATACGGTGGACAGTTCCCCCGAAAGCAGATGAGCATTGGAGCCGCTGATCACGAATCGGAAGCGACCGGGTCGTTCGAGCTTCGACGCCAACCATCGCTCCCATCCCGCCACCCATTGAATTTCATCCAGAAAAACCGTGAGCGGCGCCGCATCCGGTCTTGCGTCGGCGAACGCGCGGACAAGATTCTCCAGGCTTTCGAAGTTCAGGTGGCCGGCGAGGCGGGGGTCCTCGAAGTTGACGAACAGGCAGTTTTTTCGCTCCAGCCCGTATCGGCCGATCATCTGGGTGAGCAAGGTGGACTTGCCGCAGCGGCGCACCCCCTGGATGACCAGGGCGGTGCGGTTGGATAGCGCCTTGGGCAATTCGACAGCCCGCGCCACGGATTTCGGCGGCTTGCGGTCCCAGAAACTCCAGTCGCGGCCGATTTCAAGCAATTGGTTCTTGTCCATCTGTCGAGTTGGCTCTGCAATTTCAATTTCGTAGAGTCTATTCGACAAATTAAATTTGTCGAGTTAATTCGACAATAGTTCGTTGCAAACTTCCCTTTTGTATTCGTTTTACACTTCGCCGGATATTGCCTACTATCCCGGACAATAATCAGACCATGGTCCGAGCCACGATGTTTGGGCCGATCTGGAGGCTTGCCATGTTGGTTCGCATCGTTTCCCTGCTTGCCGCTCTTGTTGTCAGCGCTTCGGGTTTTGCCCAGTCCGGCGAAATCGTTCCCGACACGCGCTCGACGTGGTCGCCGCGCGCACCATGCGCGTCAAGCGCCGCATCCACTTCAGCGACCGGTCCAATAACGTCGCCGTCATGGGCGATGGTAGCAAGGTCCATGGGAGACCATGTCAGCTGTGCGGTCGATGTGGAATCCATGGAAGTTGTCGCTGTGATTCCCGTCGGCCAGGCACCCAAGCGCGTCGCCATGGTGCGGATGGCTGTTGACGAGGATTGAAACATGATCAGAACCTTACTTGCGGGCGCATTGTTGCTTTGCGCCCAGACCGCCGCGGCGCAATCGTTCATCTATTGCGCGCGAATGATCGACGGAGTCGAACTTGCGGTTCATGAAAACATGACCATCGAGGTCCAGGGCAACCGAATTGCCGCGGTCCACGACGGTCGGCACGACGCCACCACGGTCGACCTGGGCGATTCGACCTGCATGCCGGGCCTGATCGACGCCCACGTTCACATCGTTTCCGAACAAAGCCCGACCAACTTCGTCGACCGGTTCCGTCTCGACCCGGCGGATTACGCGCTTGGCGCGGTTCCTTACGCCGAGCGGACGCTGATGGCCGGGTTCACCACGGTGAGAGACCTCGGCAGCGCCGACAATGTCTCGATCAATGTGCGCGACGCCATCGACAGGGGGCATATCGTCGGCCCGCGAATCCTGACCGCGGGCAAGTCCCTCGCCACCACCGGCGGCCACGCCGATCCCAGCAATGGCGTCAACGATGAGTTGATGGGCGATCCGGGGCCCAAAGAAGGCGTTGTCAACAGCCCAGAGGACGCGGCCCAGGCCGTGCGGCAGCGATACAAGGACCGGGCCGATCTCATCAAGATTACAGCCACCGGAGGCGTATTGAGCCAGGCTACCAGCGGGCTGAATCCCCAGTTCAACGACGCGGAGTTGCTCGCGGTAGTGGAAACCGCGAAAGATTACGGATTCAAGGTGGCGGCCCATGCCCACGGTGACGAGGGAATGAGGCGGGCGGTAATTGCCGGTGTGGATTCCATCGAGCACGGAACCTACATGAGCCTGGAAACCATGCGCTTGATGCGGGAGCGGGGAACCGCTTTCGTGCCGACCATAATTGCCGGCAGGTTTGTCGCGGAAATGGCCGAAATCGACGGTTACTTCAGCGAAACCGTGCGTCCGAAGGCGCGCGAGATCGGCCCGCTTATTCAGGACACTTTCGCCACGGCCTACGAGGAAGGCGTACACATCGTTTTCGGCACCGATTCGGGCGTTTCGCCCCACGGCGACAACTGGAAGGAATTCGGCTACATGGTGGAAGCGGGCATGCCCGAGATCGAAGCGCTGACCTCGGCGATGATGCCGGGGGCGGTCCTGCTCGACCGCGCCGGCGAACTGGGCTCGATCGAAGCCGGCAAACTCGCGGACATCATCGCGGCGCCCGGAGACCCGACCAGCGACATCTCGCTGATGGGGCAGGTCCATTTCGTCATGAAGGACGGGCGGATCTACAAGCAGTAGGAGAGTTTGGTCGCAGCACGATACGTTGGTGTACCACAAATTTCACTGGACAAAGCCAGTTCCATCGAATACGTTTCTCAGGATAAGTCAGTCGGGCTTGGCCCTTCTGACTCGTCGTAACAGCCACTTGATGCTTTTGGAGGGCATTTTGTCCAAATCAACAGACTCAACAGTTCCTCATCCTATAGAGGGCCCGTCGCTCACCAGCGATGCTGAAGTATCCCAGCTACTTCGAGAAATTACACCGCAGTACGAGGAATACATGCGATTGGCCGACTTGGCAGATATGACAGTACCTGCAACACCTACTCGCCCCCGGTATGCTTGGGATAACCCTATTGGACTAGTTGTAACAGGACAGCCGGATGCCAAGTTGGTCTGAACTCCTTGATGATCTGAGTGGCATAGAACAGGACCAGAGAGGAGACCATATAGCAGAGGAAATTCGGAGGCTGGTTGTACTTATTGGACAACGTCAAGACTGTAATGTCCTTTTCTATGCATCCAGCTTTTTGCAAAAGCCCCACATCCCCGGACTCTTTACTTCCATCAACATGGAAGATATCAACGGCTTCATGGCTGGCGTTCATGGACAAGACTTCAGTAAAAATCTTCTTTTGATTCTGCACACTCCTGGTGGTATGGCAGAAGCTGCACAAACCATAGTCGACTATCTACGAAGCAGGTTTTCTGGAATTGATTTTCTCGTGCCAACTTTCGCTATGTCGGCTGGAACGATGATTGCGCTTGGATGTGATCGAATTATAATGGGGCTTCAGAGTCAAGTGGATAAAAAACAATCAGATGGAAGTTGTGTTGCAAAGTGCTTCTGAGTAGATCACAAGTTTCCTTTCACTGCATCGAAGCTGTCCAGCGCAGAGCGGAGGTGTTCCATAATCTCTTCGGCGAGCACATCGGGCTCAGGCAGATTGTCCAGATCGGTCATTGAGGCATCCTTGAGCCAGAATACGTCAAGGCTGGCCTTGTCGCGTTGGAGCAGTTCTTCGCGAGAGTATGTGCGCCAGCGGCCATCCGGTGAGTCTTCGCTCCAGGTTTCCTTGCGGATGTGGCGGTTCATCGGGTTGTAGCAGTCCACGAAATCGCGCAAGTGGTCGTATGTCATCGGTTTCTGCTTGAGCGTGTGGTGGACGTTGGTGCGGTAGTCGTAGTACCAGACTTTCGAAGTTTGCGGGTCGGGGCTGGCGGGACGGTTGTCGAAGAAGATCACGTTCGCCTTCACGCCCTGGGCGTAGAAGATGCCCGTCGGCAGCCGCAATATGGTGTGCAGGTCGGTGTTATGCAGCAACTTGCGCCTTATCGTTTCACCCGCGCCCGATTTAATGTCGGCGGCGTTTCGCTCCAACAGATCCTCATAGATGTCGCCCTTCACATCGGCGCCCAGCATGACCCAATTCGTGCTGTCCACCATGTCGATGAGCCGGTAGAGTTTGGCCGGGTCGGTGATCTTGTTTTGCGACTTGGTGAAAATCTGGCCGAGCATTCCCTTTTGTTCGCCGAGTTTGCGCAGAAGCATGACGTAGTGCGCCTCAAGCTCCGCGCCCCGGCGACTGGTAAGGCTATTCCAGTCACAACCCCCGGGAACGCCGACATCGCGGTTGTACGGCGGCTTGGCGTACTCGTCCGCCATCTTGAGGAAGATCAGGTAGGTGAGTTGTTCCAGATAGTCGCCGTAGCCCACACCGTCGTCGCGCAGCGTGTGGCAGAAGTTCCAAACCCTGGAGACGATGGGGGCTGTGTTCATTTCGTGTCCTTGATTTTTTCGGCCAGAACTTCTCCCGCGGACGTGCGCCGGTAACGCTGTTTCTTGCTTTGGGGTTTTTCTGGCAGTGTCATTTCGATGAGGCCGGCGGAAAGAGCCGGTGAAAGATACGCTTCGAGAAAATTCCGGCGATCGCGCAGCATCAGTGCTGCCTGCAATTCAACACGGCTCGATTCCTGTTCGAGGGTTTTTATCAACCTTAGGACTTGTTCGGTTACTTGTTCGGGATCATGTGGGGTGTCATGTGGGGTGTCATGTGGGTTGGAATTAGAATTATCTATATCCATCAAAAGGTTATCTTGTTGGGTGTCTTGCTCGCCCAACTGCTTCGTGCCGGTTTCGTCGACCATTGAAAGAAACTCCGCGCGCACCGGCAGGCGGACCAGAAACGAGATGCGGTCATCGTCGCTTTCGAAGACCGGTTCCGGCGAACCGTTGTTGCGCATCGCCCGCAAAATCTTCGGTACGCCGGTCGAGCGGCCTTCCGCCAGTTCCAACTCCTTCAAAAACTCGCCGATCCGCCGGTTCCGGTAGCGCCGGCTTACCGCTTTGCCTTGCTGCAGGTCCTCCATGCGGATGGAGAAGTCGGGACCTGGGAAGCTCAGAATGATCATTTCCTCGGCAGTGATTCGCACCTCGACCGGTTCGCGCTCCTCGTATGAGCGATGGTAGATGGCGTTGACCAGTGCTTCTTCGATCGCATCGATAGGGAGGTTCCAAAAACGGTCGGCTTCAGGCTTGTGCGAATGCTTGACGACCATTTCCTTGAGGTAATTCCGCTCAATATACGAAATCGCATCTTGCAAAATTATCGACAGCGGTCCGCGAAACTCCTTTTCTTCGAAAGAGTCGCCGCCGGGACCATCCGGGAACCAAACGACGTCAATCTGTGTAGCGGGAAAGAACTCGTGCGGCCTGTCGTTGAAGAACAGCAGGCCGATGTTCTTGGGAAATACAGCTTCCGACGGGCCGCCAACGATGTTCATGCGCCGCCCGAGCGCTTCCATCGACATGTCCGCCGATTCCGGCAACAAATCGCTGCCGACATCGCGCAGATACTGCTCGATCAGTCGGAAGGAGAGATCACTCAACGAGGCGGTTTGACGGTAACGGTCGTCGAATGGAACCGTGGCCGCCAAACCGAGCAGTTCGCGTTCGTCCGGTCCTTTGGCGCGCACCGTGCTATTGTGCTTGCGGATGTACCAGGCCCATTCGGACTTGCCGGAAGAAAGACTGGTTCTGGCCCTGTACGGTCGGGTTTCCCCGCCGAAGGCGTACAAGACGAGAATTGTCTTTCCGTCTATCTCGTGAATCGCCGTCAGCGGATGGTACGGGGGTTGGATCGCGGAATTCCCAAGGTTCAGCAACTCTTTTTGTATGCCGTCAATGGCATTCGGGTCCAGTCCCTTTGGTGGCAGCGCGGGGCGGCCGTCCTGTTCCTCAATCCCCAATACGACATAGCCGCCGCCCAGATTGTGGAAATCGTTGGCGAAGGCGCACAGCGTGTGCAGGACGCGCTCCGGATTCCATCCGGCCTTGTATTCGACGCGCTCGCTCTCGACGGTGCGTTGCCGCAAGAGCTTGTCGAAGTTGATAGGAAGGTTGACCGTCATGGCAAGCAGTTCAATTCTGCGAACCCCTGTGTTCGCTGTGAGCCATATATATTGCGGGTTCGCGAGCTAATTGGCTAGAATTCGGGCATAAAACGCAAACCCCTCTCCGAGATGAATCCTTACCTGCGCGACCCGGCCAAGGCGGCGCGGCTGCGGCTTCGTAGCGTCGCCAGTTCGACGGCGATCGAAACGGGGAAGCCGATACGCGAGATCGAGGAAAGAATCATCCATCTGCGATCCTCGCCGACTGGCGTAACGCTAGCCTGACCAGGCCCGTCATGGGCTCGTAATCGCTCAGCCCCGCCCGAACGGCGGCGAAGTAATCGGCTTTGCGCTCGTCCCAAAGCGTGCAATCCATTTCCTCCGCGTTGGAGACACCAAGTCTATTCGCCAGCACACGCTCGTCCGAACCGGGCTCGAACTGTGCTTCGATGTTGCCCGAAGTGTCGTATTTGTCATTCATCACTGCGCCGCCTCGCGTTGGCGTGACGCCGGCTTTCGCCGTTCCGGCGCACTTTCCGCCTTGATGTGGCCCAGAAGGACTGACGCCGGTTCGTCGTTGGGGTCTTGAGGGACCAGTTGGCCCGAAAACGCCTGTTTGAGAATGGACTGGCGTAAAGCTTGAACTCGGATGAGATTGGCATCGATTTCATTTCTCAGCGCTTCGACAACCTCTAAGCGGGAGTCAAGAGTTCTGACAATCTCAGCTTGCTCGGCAGAGGAGCAAATCGGCACAGGAGTCGATCTTATATCACCGCCTGATACGCCTGACTGCCCTGCGGTTGTACGGATGCGCGCTTCAAGATGCTTCCGACTTTCTCCGCAATTCGTTGCTCGTTCGAGATAGGCCGGGTTCACTACGTTGTTGTCAATCTCGCATCGAATCAGTTTATCCGGATGTACATGGCTGCCGTCGCCTCGATACATGGCGGATACGCCAACATAGTCACGCGACCCGTTGTATCGAGTGAAAACGATGTCACCGTAGTTGAGGCGGAAAGCCGCCATCTCGCCATCGGGATCAGTGATCTGGCGGAAGTCGCTCAAGTCAAACGCCATTGGTCTAACGGCACTAATCCGAAAAATCTTCAGTGGCCCGAATCCGTCCGGCTTAACTGCTATTCCATTGCGAATTGGCCATGCGAGTGCCTCAAAAGGCACGTATATCCAACCAACAGGAAGTGTTCCAAGACCTTCTTGCTCGCACACTTGTACTATTGGGGGGAATCTGGGTTTCGCGGGTTTCTTGCCTTGTTCTCCGCTCTCTTTCCAATTCGCGACGGCTCGCTCCCAGTCAGAGAGGGCGGCTTGGTAGTTTGCTTGACGTTCCTCACGGATGCGGGCGAGGAGGGCTTCCGGGTCTTCAAGCTTGTCGGGGTTGCGTACCCGCCACTCGGCGGTGAGGCGACCTTCGAAAGCAGATTTGAGCAGGGATTTGCGGTAGAGATCGATAGTGGATTGCGCGACTTTGAGACTTTCGACGCCCTTGTCGATCTCGGCGAACAGCGCCTCGATTTTTTCCACAATGCGATGTTGTTCGTTTGTGGGCGGTAAACGTATTTCGTGTTGCTTGAGTACAATATCCGGTACGCGTTTCTGTCCGACGGCTCCGGTCATTTTGTGTTCGGCATGAAAGCGAAAAGCGCGGTTGGACACCGCGTGGTAGATGAATCGGGAATCGATTCCACCAAATGGCCTCAGCACGTGAAATTCCGTTGAACCAAAGCCGTATGTACTCGCCATTTCAGGGACTACGGCCATCTTGCCGTTTTCCATGCAAGGTGTGATTTTGGCAAAAAGAATGTCATCCTCACGAAACGGCGTATAGCCTTTCCGGACTCGCTCGAAAGTCCGAGTCTCGCTAACATCGACATTGCCGGTTTCTGCCTCGACGGCAGGCATCGGCACAAAAGACACAACGCTTGCGGGGTCGAGCTTAGTCTTGTCCACGCGCGGGTTAATCGTACAAATCTCGGATATTCGCGCGTTTGTCCATCCTCTCGGCAAGTCCGTCATGCCGCCGGCGCCTCGATTATCCAGGTTGGGCAGTCGGAGACTTGAATCGGTAGGAGCGCAAGGGCAATGCCTCGACTTCCAGGGTGGAGAGGTCGAGGCGGCGGGAGGCTTGGTCAATATCGAAGCCGACGACGTGTCCCGCGGCATCTAGGTCTACGTTGAGCCCGTCGGATACTTCCAGAGTCTGGGAACCGGGGCCGCTTTTGAATTCGACGTACAGGCTGTCGGTTTCCGCGTAATAGTGAAGTTTCATGTGGTTTTCCTCCGAAAACCGCGATCGAAAAAAGCATTATGCACGGTTTCGCCGTCGTTAAGGGTAACAACACGCAGAATGCGCGGTGATTTTTCGCCCGTTTGAGTGACGTCGCTCCAGAAGCGGATTCGACCGTCGGGCTGTTCTTCCCGTCGTAGAGGAGCCTCGATTACTCTGGCGCACCACGCCGGATCGATGTATGGGCGTTTGCGAAGCACCTGCTCGTCGAAATACCGCGTGGTCTTCATGCGGCAAGCGCCTCGTTCACTTCAGACATGATCTTGTCCATGCCGTCGCCGAACAGCGCGTGCATTCGGCCCATTCCGCCGTGGGAGTCGAAGGGGGCCAGTTCCAGATCATCGCGTTCGATGGCTATAGACGTGGCGAGGTGGTCGCGGATCATTCGCAGCCAGTTCATCTGCTCTTCTGTAAATTTCTCTCCCGCGCCGGCGTGACGCTTGAGTATCCAATTCTGGAAATTTCGGCGCACCCGGTCGGAATGGCGGGTTAGCGTGTTGTCCAGGCCGCAGACCCGGCGAATGAGCGCGACGAGCGCGGTGAGTTCACCGGCTGGACTTTCGCCCCTGTAGTCATCGAGATGCGCGAAGGCGCGCCATACGTAGTGGGGCGCGAGCATCGGGCGGTCTTCCTTGAGCTTTGCGAGCGTGTCCTTGATCATGGAAAAGGTGACGCTGGAACGACGCGCCGGCTGGTTGAAGAATATGGTGAGCGCTTCGATCTCGTCGCGGTTCTCCTTCAGATATTCTTCGAAATCCTTGGCAATCTTTTTCGCGTTTTCGGCCACATCGCCAGCCCATTCGGCTCGTTCCAAAGTGTCGAGGTTTTCGTGGTCGATGGTTTGTTCGGTATCCCGGCGGATCGTGTCGACGAGTTCGATGAGCGGGCCGGTGAAAACATTGGCCGCGATCCTGATCCGTTCTTCACGGGCGGCGTTCATGGCGAATTCGTTGGGTTCGGAGTGGCCCGCCGCGATGGCGTCGGCTTCGACCTTGTCCGGGTCGATGGCATCGAACAGTTCCCGGACGATCGCGCTTAAGTGCTTGCCTGCTTCGTTAGCGATTTTCGCCTGATCCCGTTCGTCGAGAGTTTGGTCGAGCCGGGCGAGACGCGCGGCCAGCGAGCTTGTGGTTTCTTCTGAACGGTCGCCCATCATCAAGCTCATGGCGAGGTCCTTGAGCGGGATGGAGGGCTTGGAGTCCAGCGGCTGGCTTGCGGTTTTGAGCGATTTCGTGACGCCCACCGCATCGACGATGACGTAATGTGTCTTGGCCAGCGCCGAACGTGTGACCTTTCTGAGTTCGTCGGGTTCGAGGACGCGGGTCCCCCGGCCCTTCATCTGTTCAAAGTAATTCCGGGATCTCACGTCGCGCATGAACAGCAGACATTCCAGCGGTTTCACGTCGGTACCAGTTGCAATCATGTCAACGGTGACTGCGATGCGCGGATAGTAGTCGTTGCGAAAGGCCGCGAGCGAGGACTTCGGGTTCTTGGCGGCATTGGTGATCTTGCCGCAGAAATCGTTGCTTTCACCGAACTCCCGCCGGACGGTCTGGATAATGTCGTCGGCGTGGCTGTCGGTCTTGGCGAAAATCAGCGTCTTGGGAAGTTCCTCGCGTCCGGGAAATATCCGCCGCCAATGGTCTCGGAATGCGCGGATAATGGTTCCGATTTGGTCGAGATTGACCACGGAGCGATCGATGTCGGTGGCAGTGTATTGCTCGGGTTCTTCCTGCACTTCCCATCTGCGCGCGCGCGTCTGTCTCTCGCGCTTTTCGACAAGTTGTTCCGGCTTCAGGGTCTCGCCGCTTCGGGTAATCCGGGACTCGATCAGATAGACCTCGTTGCCGACATTCACGCCGTCCGCCACGGCTTCTTCGTGGGTGTATTCGCTGACGACGTTTTTCTGGAAAAATCCGTAGGTGCGATTGTCGGGCGTGGCGGTAAGTCCAATCAGGAAAGCGTCGAAATATTCGACAACCTGACGCCAGAGGTTGTAGATCGAGCGATGGCACTCGTCGATGACGACCACATCGAAAAATTCCGGCGGCAGAGTTGCGCTGTAAACGACGGGAAGCGGTTCTTTCCGCCTCCACTTCCGTTCCGCCGGGTGTTCGTCTTCCGCATCCGTGCCCAGTTCTTCGCCCTTGAGCGTCGCGTACATGCGTTGGATCGTGGAGATGACCACTTGGTTGCTGTTTGTAATGGAAGGCGAGGTAAGGCGCTGTACGCCGTATAACTCAATGAACTTTTTGTTGTCGTCATTGGGCGTGTAGGCCATGAACTCCTGTTCGGCCTGCTCGCCGAGGTTTCGTGTATCGACGAGAAAGAGGATTCGCCTGGCGCCGGCATGCTTCAGCAGGCGGTATACCTGTGTGATCGCTGTATAGGTCTTGCCCGAGCCGGTCGCCATCTGGACTAGTGCGCGAGGCTTGTTCTGCTTCAGGGATTCTTCGAGTTTCGTTATGGCTTTTTTCTGGCATTTGCGGAGGCCCGATGGATCGAGCGGCGGCAGAGAGGCTATGCCCGACCTGAGAGACATCGGCGCTTGTCCCCATGCCAGCAGCGTTTCGGGGCGATGAAATGAGAATACTTCGCGTGAACGTGGAAGCGGATCGCGTCCGTTGGTGAACCGCGTGATAACGCCGTTGCTCTCATACAGAAACGGCAATGGCTCGGAGTTCGAGACCCACTTCAATTTGGACTTGGCGTAGCCTTCGGTCTGTTCCTCGACGACCGTCAGGTTTTCTCCCCAGTTTTTTGGTTTTGCCTCGATTACGCCGACTGCGCGCCTGTCGGTAAACAGGACATAATCGGCGGGGCCGGTATCTGTAACGTATTCGCGCACTGCGATGCCGAGACCGGCATTGAAGTCAAGCGCATTCTTGTCCTGGACCTGCCAGCCTGCCGCCCGCAACCGGTCGTCGATGTGGTCGCGGGCGATTTGTTCGGGATTCTGGTTTGGGTCTTGCGGCATTTGAAAATTTCGCGCCTGGACCGGGCTTAAAAACTCGGCGCGTCGACCGGCAGCAGTATTACCGGCACCATTTCGCTGTATTGGAACCAGTCGCCGTCGATGCGCTGGACCTGGCCGCCGCTTTCGTCGAGGCGCAGGCGGCCGGTGAATTCGAGATCGAGCCGCGGGATGGCGATCCGCACGGCGTTTTCACTTACGCTGACGCTGTCCGCGGGCATGCCGTAAATGCCCATTGCGGCGCTGAACAATTGCGCCCGCAATTCGCCTCCGTTCATGCTGAAAGTTAACGCCAGCGTCATGCTGTCCCGGCCGATGACCAATGGCCCCTCGAATGTGCCGAGCAGGGCCTCGGGCGCCACGTCCTGCGACCGGACGCCGCCGGAGAAAGCCATCAGCAGCAATAGAACAGCGATGCGTTTCATGCGGCGAGTGTAAGTCAGGGCGCGCATTCGCCGCAAACCAGGTTCTATATTCAGGGAGATTCTGCGACTGCGCTTCGCTCCGCGCAGAATGACGATTAAGAGTCTGTCATTCTGCGCGTAGTCGCAGAATCCATCCTTCCTCGTCTGGACGTGGCGCGGTCTCGGCTATATGCTTCGACCCTCGCAAAATCGGATGCCGAGCCGCGGAAACACAAATGAGCGATCTGCCCGTAATCGAGTTGCTCTCCACGGAGGCCGCCGAAGTCGACGCCTCCGTCATCTGGCTCCACGGCCTCGGCGCCGACGGCAACGACTTCGTGCCTGTCGTGCCGCAATTGAAGCTGGCGGCGGACTACGCGGTTCGATTCGTATTTCCGACGGCGCCGTCGGTTCCGGTGACGATCAATAACGGCTATGTCATGCCGGCCTGGTACGACATTCTCCGCCTCGACAATGTGCGCAGCATCGACGAAGCGGGATTGCGCGAATCGGCGGCAAAAGTGCATGCGCTGATCCGGCGCGAACTCGACCGCGGCATCGACAGCGAACGCATCGTTCTCGCGGGATTCTCCCAGGGCGGGGCGGTCTGCTTCGAGGCGGGGCTTTCCTTCGGTCAGCGCCTCGGCGGAATCGTTGCGTTATCGACTTACTTCCCGACTGCGGACAGCGTTGCCATGCAGCCTGTGCAGCAAGGCATTCCGATTCTCGTCTGTCACGGCCTGATGGATCCGATGGTGCCGGAATTTCTTGGCCGGGCAGCCGTGGAGAGCCTGGGCGGAAAGGGATTGACGCCGGAGTATCACACCTATCCGATGGCGCACGAAGTCTGCATGCCTGAAATTGATCGCGTCGGCCTCTGGATCCGCTCAGTGCTGAGCGAATGAAATATTGCTTTCCCATATCTGCTTATATTGCTAGTATGGGCGAATGAAGACGACAATAGATCTGCACGACCAACTGCTCGTACGCGCCAAGCGTCATGCACGGGAGTCCGGGCGACCCTTGCGAGCGGTCGTCGAGGAAGGATTGCGCCGGGTACTGTCCGACCCCAGGCCAGCCGGAAATTATGCAATGCCGGATTTGAGGACGGGTAACCCCAACGCGAGGAATCCGCTTGACGCATATACTTGGCCCGAATTGCGCGCGGCAATCTATAACGAGCCCGACATCGATTGATCGCGGTCGATTCCAATATCCTGGTCTATGCCCACCGACGTGAAGCGCAGCATGGAGAGGCCGCTTTTGCACTTATGGCTGAACTTGCGGAAGGGAACGATGTCTGGGCAATTCCCTGGCCTTGTTGTTACGAATTCCTGAGCGTCGTCACCAATCGCAGAATCTGGAAGGAATTCGCCACTCCCGCGGATGCCGCGTGGCGGCAGTTTCTCGTCTGGCGCAAATCACCCGCCAATATCATGCTTGGCGAGACCGGGGATTTCGAAGAAATCCTGGCTGGATTCGTGATACGCCCTCATGTCGTGGGTGGAACGGTCCACGATGCGCGTATCGCTGCCTTATGCGTGGCTCATGGCGTGGATGCCCTGCTTAGCTGTGACCGTGACTTTTCACTTTTTCCCGAACTTCGAACTCGAAATCCCTTTGGTTCGCGATAAACATTCCGCGCCTGCCGGCACCGGGCGACGATGTATTCAATGACCTACCGCCCTTCCGGTCTTGACAGCAGAAAGCGCCGATTGAGTTCCTGTATCGGGCGCGCGTTCATCGGATACAAGTCCGCGAAAGCGTCGACCTGGGCTTGGGATACCGTAATCGTCTCATCGAGCACCACCCAACTCACGACTTCGGAGCATGGCGGCGTGGTCAGCGAGCCGGCGTAGCGCGAATGGCCGAGCCCATCGGGCAGCAGGGCGTTGGGATCGAAATTCCCGAGGCTTGCGGGCTCGCCGACGGCGTCGGGTATCGCGTTCCAGATTTCGTCGATGGCGGCATGGCCGGCGCCGGCCTCCATGAAGATGCCGATAACGGCGAGATCGCCTTCCTCGGCCTGATGCACGAAATGCACTTCCATGGGGATGCTGTGGCCATCGACGGTGTGTTCGCCCGGAAGATGGAAATGGAACTGCAACAGCGAGAAGTCCCGCCCTTCCAGGCGCATCGAACTGCCCAGGGCCGTATTGACCTGAATCGTGTGTCCGTTGTCGACAACTTCGGCCGCGGTGAGCTGCCAATTCACCGCAAGCGTTCCGCCTTGCGCCGGAATCGCGTTGGCCAGATCGATCGGCGATTGCTCCGCGCCTTCGGTGCAGGCCGCGAATGATGCGTCGAGCATGCCCCATTGTTCGGGTCCGGTGGCGCCTTCATAGCCCCAGGAAACTTCTTCGGCGCCCTGGACGGACAGCCCCCAGATTCCGGCCAGCAGGAGAATACTGCCAGGCAAGGTTATCGAAATTGAACGCTTAATCATTTTCAGCCTCCCGGTTTTTTCCAAGAATCGTAGTTACGGCACACGAGGTCAAGCAAAACCGGCCTGTCACCATTCCACGGCGGCGCGCAAGCCGAATTCGCCGGCGTCATTGCTCAAGATGCGCAGAATGTAGTTGCCGGTATTCAACGTGGCGTGGGCGTAGCGCTCGTCGAAGACGTTGCGGCCATACAAGGCCAAAAGCCAGTTCGAGTCCGCGGGCCGATAACTGAAATCGAAGTTGAGCAACTCTCTCGCGGGCAGCTCGGACCAGGGCCTGCGATTGGCGGCCGGTTCGCCGTACATCGAATCGCGCCAGGAATAGTCGGCGCGCAGCGCGAGATTGCCTTCTGCGAACGGCAAAACCCATTCCGGACTGACGGAAACCGTCCAGCGGGGGCTCAACAACGGGACGATGCCCTCGGCTTCCGGATCCGAGTCGAGATAGCCGATTCGCGTATCGACACTGAGGCGGGAATGCAATTCGAAGCGGCTTTCCCATTCGATACCCGCGCTGCGCTGGCCGACGATCACATTGCGCGTATCGAATCCCGCGCCCGAGGTATCGCTGGCCGAAAGCGGCAGATTGTCGTAGTTCGTCAGAAACAGCGAGACGCTGACTTCCAGGCGTTCCCCCAGGATGCCCTTGAAGCCGATTTCATGATTAACGGCGGTGATGTGGTCCCCGGCGGCGAAACAGTTCGGCGCGGAAACGTTGCCGGGCCGCGAGAGATCGACGAAACCGAACAGGCAATACGGCCGCGGCGGAAACTGTCCCGCCTGGTAGCCGTTGGCGATATTGGCGAATACGCTTGCCCGGTCGCGCAATTGCCAGGTGGTGGCCAGATCCCAATTCCATTCCCGCCAGTCGCGCCGGGAGCGAGCGTCGACGAAGTCGTTCAGGACGGCGCGGGCGTCCTTGAAGTCTTCGGTGTGGCGCAACCCCGCGGAAATGCGCAGGGCCGGAACGGGACGATAGCCGACGCTGGCGTAAACGGCCTCGCTTTCGGTGTCCTGCAAGACGTGAAAGCTGGTGGGGCCGCCGGCGAAAACCGCGTCGGGCTGCAGATTGAAACCGTCCTCCCGGAAAGCCCAGAGGCCGGCGACGAAATCCAGGGCGTCGCGTTCGCCGGACACTTGCAATTCCAGCGAAGTCTGCCCGGCTTCGCCGACTTCCGGAAAGGACATGAAGTCGAGTACGGTGCTGTCGTCGTCGAGACCGCCGCGATATCTCGAACTTCGACGGCTGGCGATGCCTTTGACGGTCAGGTCGGGACTCGCTTCCCATTCGGCCGTTAGCGACCAGCCATGGGCCTGGTGCGATTTTTCCACGAGATCCGCTTCGCCGGAGAAGTTGTCGTATGGATCCGGCGACACGTCCACGTTGCGCAGGCCGGTCCGGAAAAGCGAACCCCCGGGAAGTTCGTCGATGAAGGTGGTGTAGGGATTCATGCCGTTGCGCCCGCTCGTGGCGTCCGCCGCCAGCAACAGGGACAGGGAATCGGCGGGACGCCATAGCAGCGTCAGGCGTCCCGAGCGATCGCGCAACTCGCCTACGCCCCAGCCGGCGCCTGGCAGGTTGACGAAATCGCCGACGCCCCCGCGCCGCTTGAGTGCGCCGCTGAAGGAAACGGCCGCGGTCTGTCCAAGCGGGATATTTCCGAACAGATCCAGGTTGGCGCGCTCGCGCGTGCCGGCCTCCAGCGCCAGCCGGGCCTCCGGTTCGAGACTCGGAGCGCGGGTGACGATGTTGATCGCGCCGCCGATGGAATTGCGTCCCAGCAAAGTGCCCTGGGGACCGCGCAGAACTTCCACCCGTTCGATATTGGACAGGCTCCAGTGCTGCCCGATCTGCCTGCCCAGATAAACCCCATCGACGTAAACGCCCACGCCGGGGTCGGTGAGAATCAGGTGATCCTGAATGCCGATGCCCCGCAAGACGGGATTGGCGCCGGCCGGATTGCCCGCGGAAAACGTGCTGATATGCAGATTGGGCACGAACTTGCCGAGATCGACCATGTCGCGTATGCCTCGCTCCTCGATTTCGTCCGGGGCGAATACGCTCAGCGAGGCGGGCACTTCGTTGATGGTTTGCGGGCGCTTTCGGGCCGTGACGATGATGACTTCAACGTCGGTGTCCCCTTCCGTCCCTTCCTGGGCCAAGGCCGTCAACACGCATCCAGCCGCGCAGACAACCGCCACCAGTGTTTTTTTTACTCTATCGGCAATGTAGACCATGGAGATTTTGCAACTCCGCACTATGTTAGTCGTCGTCGGGCGGCGGTGAGTGCGGCGGGCGTGCGAGGCAGGACGCCGAGCCCGAAGCCTACAGGGATGTATTCACGGCGTCCGCTGCACTCACCGCCGCCCGATGGCGACGGATCGAAGCCACGAACCTCAGAAACAATCCCAATGAGATTCTGCGCCTCCGCTTCGCGCAGAATGACATACGCGCAGAATGACATAAAAGGGAGTTCGCTTCCGCAATACTCGAAAAAGTGCTTGACCTTAGAGGTAGATCAAAGGTTATGCTTCCACTCACGAGAGCTGAACCGGGATGGGGCAAGCATGAGAATCAGTGAATTGGCGAAGCGCACGGGACTTTCTCCCCATACCTTGCGCTTCTACGAAAAACAGGGCTTGGTCAGTCACAACAGCCGCAGCGAAGGCGGTTATCGTGAATACGACGAGACCGATCTGCGGCGCGTGGAGTTCGTCCGCACCGCGCGCAATGTCGGCTTCTCCCTGGAAGACATCGCCATGCTGCTGTCGATCCGCGTGGACAAGGACAGCCATAGTTGCGAACAGGTCGCCGATATCACCCGCCGCAAGTTGAACGAGGTCAACGAACGGCTCGGAGAACTTGAGTCGATGAAGAAAACCCTGGGGATTCTGCTCGAAAGTTGCTGCGGCGGCCCCGAAAGCGCTGTCCATTGTTCGATCATGGAAGCCCTGGAACACGGGCAGGTAGCGGAACCGAAACACGATTCGAGTATTTCGTCATGATATTTTTAACGGCTTTCTGGGATCTGGTGGTCGAAAGCGCCCCCTGGCTGCTGGCGGGCTATCTGCTGGCCGGCATTATCAAGCAGGTAATTCCGGACCGCTGGATCAAGGGCCAACTGGCCCAGCCGGGCACCGGCTCGGTCGTGAAGGCGGCCTTTATCGGCGCTCCGCTGCCGCTCTGTTCCTGCGGCGTGATTCCCGCCGCCCTCGGCATTCGCAAGGCCGGCGCTTCCAAGGGGGCTACTTCGTCTTTCCTCGTGGCGACCCCGGAGACCGGAGTCGATTCGATTTCCTTCTCCTACGCCGTATTGGGACCGATTTTTGCGCTCTGCCGTCCGATCGGCGCGATTCTCAGCGCGATCACGGCAGGCCTGCTGGTCAATTCCATGGATCGCGAAGAAGATGAGATTGCGGAAACTGAAGCCGCCGCGGGGCATTGCTGCGCATCGGAGCGGCAGGAAGA
>JANQSV010000066.1 GCA_028279115.1 Pseudomonadales bacterium | reverse complement strand
GATTTCACCGGCGGCGATGGCAGACCCGGCTATTTCAGGCAGCGATTGAATGTCTACGGGCGGGAAGGGAAGGAATGCGTGCGCTGTTCCGCCGGCCTGCGCGAATTGCGGCTCGGCCAGCGTTCGACGGTGTTTTGTCCGTCCTGTCAGACTTGACCGTTTTCGGCAATCGCCTTCGCCACAGCCGGATGCACGAAATTGGAGATGTCTCCGCCGTAGGAGGCGATCTCCCGCACCAGGGTGGACGAAATATAGGAAAGGTGTTCCGCCGGGGCCAGGAACACCGTTTCGATCTCCGGCGCCAACACGCGATTCATGCCCACGAGTTGAAACTCGTATTCGAAGTCGGCAACCGTGCGCAAGCCGCGCAAGATGATATTGGCCCCGCATTCCTCGGCGAATTTCGTCAGCAGGTTGTCGAAACTGCGCACTTCGACGTTATCCAGATGACCCAGCACTTCCCGCGTTATCGCCAGACGCGTCTCGATGGGCAGCGAGTTGGATGTTTTCAGGTTGGCGTCCACCACGGCGACGATGATCTTGTCGAACAGGCGGGAAGCGCGTTCCACCAGATCGCTATGGCCGTTGGTTATGGGATTGAACGTGCCGGGATAGACGACGGTTTTCATGGCGGCGGACGATTTGGATTAAGCCGGCATTCTAGCCAATAGGCTCCAAGCTAACAAACCAGGAAATCGGCTATCGCCTGTTCGAGATGGCTGCCGTCGGCGGCGAAGAATCCGACATGGCCGCCGGCGCCGGTCAGTTCCAGGCGCACATTCCGCGGCAGCCGGGCCGGGTTCGGCAGCGAGGCGGAGGGCACCAGCGGATCGTCGGCGCTCTGGATCAGCAAGGTCGGCGTCCTGATCCCGGCCAGGAGCGGCAGGCTGCTGCATTTCGCGTAATAGTCCGCCGCATCGGCGAAGCCATGCAGCGGCGCGGTGACGCGGTCGTCGAACTCCCACAGGTTGGCGATGTCCTGCAGAGGGCCGAGTGCTTCGAGCAAGGCCAGTTCCGCTTCGTTCCCGGTCTCCTTGAACCGGCGCTTTTTCGCCGCCAGATCCTGTTGCAGGCGGCCGAGAAAGTAACGGCCGTAGTAGCGGGTCAATCCGCGGCCCAGGGCAGCCGAGCATTGCGCCAGATCGAAAGGCGCGGAAATGCTTGCCGCCCGGTCGAGTCCGGCCGGGCCGCCGGTCTCGGCCAGCCACTTCAACAACACATTGCCGCCAAGGGAATAGCCGACGCAATGAAAGGAATTCTCCGGAAGCCGTTCACGCAATTTCCAGAACACCTGATCGACATCGGCGGAAACGCCTGAGTGGTAACTGCGCGCCTTGTTATTGGGCTCGCCGCTGCAGCCGCGGAAATTCATCGCCACGCTGGCGATGCCGCGCGCGAGCAAATGATGTTGCAGCGCTTGCACGTAAAGTGATTCGGAGCAGCCGCAAAGGCCATGAAGAACGAAAACGACGGGGTCCCCCGGAGCGATCTCGCCGCCGGGCCGGACCCAGGCCAGATCGATGAAGTCGCCGTCTTCGAGCGGCAGGCGCTCGCCTTCCTGGGCGACCGTCACTCCCGGCCCGAACTTGCGCCGCAAGGATTGCAGATGCCCGCCGGGCAGCCACCAGGCCGCACGGAAACCGTTCAAAGCGGAATGCGCGTTCCGGCGGCTCATTCGCGCCGCGCCAGGAAATAGTGCACGTCGCTCGCGGCGCCGGATTTTTCCACGATCCAGTTGCCTGGCAATTGTTGCGGCCGCACTTCGGTCTCGGCTTCGAGGTAGATCAGCGCGGATTGGGCGAGCAGGCCGCTGCGCTCAAGCGTTTCACAGGCTTGGGGCAACAAGCCGCCGGCGAAAGGCGGATCGAGAAACACGAGTTCGATGCTCGCCGGCGGCTGACGGGTCTGACGCAGCCAGTCCCAGGCCGAGGTGTGATGAACTTCGGCGTTTTCCGCCTTGAGAATCTTCGCGTTTTCCGCCAGCGCCCGGCATGCGGCGGCGTTGCGTTCGACAAGTATCACCCGCGCCGCTCCCCGGGACAGGGCTTCGAACCCGAGGGCGCCGCTGCCGGCGAACAGATCCAGGCAGGTTCTGCCTTCGACTTCGTCCCGCAACCAGTTGAACAGGGTTTCCCGAATCCGGTTCGGCGTCGGCCGCAACCCGTTGATTTCCGGAAAATGCAGCAGCCGGCGGCGCATTTCACCGCCGATTATCCGCACCGCGCTATTACCCTTCTTTTTTCCTGTTTGAGTCACTTCGACAAATCCTTGCAAGAAATTCGGAACCTTGCCCTTTCGCGGGCGAGGCATGCCTCGCCCCTACGACGGTCCTGGGTGCCAGGGGCGCCGTACGCCTCGCCCGTAGTCGGGGCGCCCCCGCGCATTGGCGTGATAGCATAGCCCGCCGCCAAATTCGAGAACATTACATGCTCAAGTTCGGAAAATCTTCGTGCTCCGAAGATGAATCCGGACCCGGCGCCGAGCGCTCCGGGTTGTTCTCCCGGTTGAAAAAAGGTCTGAGCAAGACCGGCTCGCGCTTGCGCGGGGGCGTTGCGGCGCTTGCCGCCGGAAACCGCCGCGTCGATGCCGAACTGCTCGAAGATATCGAAACCCGGCTGCTTTCCGCCGACGTGGGACTGGAAGCCGCGGACCAGGTCATCGCCGGACTGCAATCGAAACTCGACCGCCGCCGCCTTTCCGATTCCGGAGAGTTCGTCGCCGCGCTCAAGGACGAACTGACGGCGATCCTTGCGCCTTGCGAGCAGCCATTGCAGGTGACTTCAACGGGTCGGCCGTTCGTCATTCTCATGGTCGGCGTCAACGGCGCCGGCAAGACCACGACCATCGGCAAACTGGCGCGCCGGCTGCGCGACGAAGGACGTTCGGTGATGCTGGCTGCGGGCGACACCTTTCGCGCCGCCGCGGTCGAGCAATTGCAGGCCTGGGGCGAACGCAACGACGTGCCGGTCGTCGCCCAGGTCGCCGGCGCCGACAGCGCGGCGGTGATCTTCGACGCCTGGCAATCGGCGCGGGCGAAGGAAATCGATGTGCTCATCGCCGACACGGCCGGCCGCTTGCACACCCGCGACAATCTCATGCGCGAACTGGAAAAGATCGTGCGTGTGCTGCGCAAGCAGGATGAGGGCATCCCCGACGAGATATTGCTCGTGCTCGACGCGGCCACGGGCCAGAACGCGGTGAACCAGGCGGAAAGTTTTCACAAGAGCACTTCCCTGACCGGCATCGTATTGACCAAGCTCGACGGCACGGCCAAAGGCGGCGTGGTCTTCGCCATTGCCAAGCGTTTCGGCATACCGTTGCGTTTCATCGGCATCGGCGAACAGGCAAGCGATCTGCGGCCTTTCGCCGCGCGCGAATTCGTTGAAGCGCTGTTCAGTGACTGAGTTGACCGGGATTTCTATCGAATGGGACTTGAATCCTTCCGGGTTGTCCATATACCACTCCAGGAGGGGAGGAGGTTTCGCGGCTGCGCGCGGAATGATCCCGGAGAAGTGCGGAATGGCCTTGGTGCCGCGCGGAGCGAAGCGTAGTCGCGGAATCCAAAATTTTGAAAGTCCGGCAAGGTCTTGACAAGATTGCGAAAAAACCTGAGAATGTTTGGTTGTTCGTGAAGCGGGCAAGAGAGCGGGGGAAATGAGCGACAGCGCCTCTACAGCAATGCAACCAGTCTGGCCAGCCAGTCCCGGACGGGATTTGACCGCCTATATCGCGAGCGTGAACAACATCGCGATGCTTTCTCCCGAGCAGGAACGCGAGCTCGCACGTGACTATTTCTACGAAGACGACGTGGAAGCCGCGCGCCAACTCGTGCTCGCGCATCTGCGCTTCGTCGTGCATATAGCCAGAACCTATTCCGGCTACGGACTGTCCCAGGCCGACCTGATCCAGGAAGGCAACGTTGGCCTGATGAAGGCCGTGAAACGCTTCGACCCGAACGTGGGCGTGCGCTTGGTGTCCTTCGCGGTGCATTGGATCCGCGCGGAAATGCACGAATTCATCTTGCGCAACTGGCGCATCGTCAAGATCGCCACCACCAAGGCGCAACGCAAGCTGTTCTTCAATCTGCGCTCCGCCAAGAAGCAACTTGGCTGGCTCAACAACGAGGAAGCCGAAGCGCTGGCCGAAGATCTCGGCGTCGACGCCAAGGTGGTCAGGCAGATGGAAGGCCGCATGAGCGCCTACGACAAGTCGTTCGACGCCGACCCCGAAAGTTCCGACGACGACGATTTCCGGGCGCCGGCGAATTTTCTCGAAGACAAGGGTGCGGACCCGGCCATTCAACTGGAGGAATCCGAGTGGGAAGAAGTCACCGGCGCGTCCTTGCACCAGGCGGTTGCGCAACTCGACGAGCGCAGCCGCGACATTCTGCGGAAGCGCTGGTTCTTTGAAGACGCCAAGGCGACCTTGCACGAACTCGCCGAGGAATACGGCATCTCGGCCGAGCGGGTGCGGCAGATCGAAAAAGACGCCATGAACAAAATCAAGGCGCGAATCGCGGCCTGCTGACCCTTCCCGTCGATATTCAAAACGCTTGTTGCCACGGGATTGCGCGCGCGAGGCGTGTCTCACCATCAGCCGGCAATTCTGGAAGGCCTCGCATGGAATTGATCGTCAACGGGGAAACCAGGAGCCTGCCTGAACCGCTTTCCGTAGCCGAACTTGTGAACGAGCTTGGCGTTACCGGCCGCAGGATCGCCCTGGAACTGAACGGCGAAATCGTGCCGCGCGGCGAATTCGAAGCAACCATGCTGGCGCCGGGTGATAAACTCGAAATCGTGCAGGCGATAGGAGGGGGCTGAAATCAACGTCATGACCCAGGCCGCTGAAGATCCTTTTCTGGTAGCGGGTGAAAGCTACCGGTCCCGGCTGATCATCGGCAGCGGCAAATACCGGGATTTCAACGAGAACCGGGCCGCGCTCGAAGCCAGCGGGGCCGAGATCATCACCGTGGCCATACGGCGCGTCAATCTCGGCCAGCACGCGGGCGAACCCAGCCTGCTCGACGTCATCTCTCCCGACAAGTACACGATCCTGCCCAATACCGCCGGCTGCTACAACGCCGAAGAAGCCGTGCGCACCTGCAAGATGGCGCGGGAGTTGCTCGACGGCCACAAGCTGGTCAAGCTCGAAGTACTCGGCGACAGGAAAACGCTTTTCCCGAATGTCACCGAAACCCTGAAAGCCGCCGAAATTCTGGTCGGGGACGGCTTCGACGTGATGGTCTACACCAGCGACGACCCGCTGGTGGCGAGGGAACTGGAAGAGATCGGCTGCGTTTCGGTGATGCCGCTCGGCGCTCCCATCGGCTCCGGGCTCGGCATTCGCAATCCCTACAACATCCGCATGATTCTCGAGAACGCGACCACGCCGATCATCGTCGACGCGGGCGTCGGAACCGCCTCCGATGCGAGCATCGCCATGGAACTCGGCTGCGCCGGCGTTCTCATGAACACCGCCATCGCCGAGGCGCAGAATCCAGTGCTGATGGCCTCGGCGATGAAAAAGGCCGTTGCCGCCGGTCGCGAAGCCTTTCTCGCCGGCCGCATGCCGCGCAGGCTCTACGCCAGCGCTTCCTCGCCCGAAACCGGAACTTTCTTTCCTCCTCTGTGACCGCAACAGGCCAAAGGCCGGCGCGCAGGCCGGTTCGAAGTTACGTAATCCGCTCCGGGCGGCTGACCGGCGGGCAGCGGCGCGCGATCGAGCAATATTCCTCGCGATATGTCGTCGAGTTCGAGCCCAGGTTGCTCGATATGCGCCAACTGTTTCCCCTCGCGCGGCCGTTGACGGTCGAAATCGGTTTCGGTTCCGGCGAGTCGCTGCTGGAGATGGCGCGCGAACAGCCGCGCGTCAATTTTCTCGGCATCGATGTCTACCAGCCCGGCATCGGCCGCTTGCTGCAAGGCATCGTCGAGCATGATCTTACGAACGTACGACTGATCTGCCACGATGCGGTGGAGGTTTTCGCGGGCAACCTGGCCGTAGAAAGCGTGGACCGCGTGCTCATGCTGTTTCCCGATCCCTGGCCGCGCAAGCGCCATCACAAGCGCCGCCTGGTGCAGCCGGACTTCATGCGGCTCGTGCAGAGCCGGCTCAGATCCGGCGGCGAGGTGCATCTGGCGACGGATTGGCCACCATATCTCGAACACATGATGGCAGTCATGGAGCGGATTCCCGGCTTCAGCAACTGTTGCGGCGAAAATGCCTGCTGGGAAAGCCCCGAGCGCCCGCTGACCCGTTTCGAACTCCGGGGCAGGCGGCTTGGCCACGAGGTGCGCGACCTGTTGTATCGCAAGAGCGAATTTTCGTAAGGGCGAGGCATGCCTCGCTCGCATGTGTTCAGGAGCACTCGTGAAAAAATCAGGCAAAGACAAGTTGTACGCCAGCGACATGATGCCGGGCGATTTCGTCTTTGACGAGAAAGTGGCGGCGGTGTTCGAGGACATGATTCACCGTTCGGTCCCGGGCTACACCACGATCATCGCGATGACCGCCCGCCTGGCGGAAAAGTACTATCAGCCGGGCAGCCGTATCTGTGATCTCGGCTGCAGCCTCGGCGCGGCCAGTCTCGCCATCGCCCGGCGCATGCAAGGCCGGCCCTGCGAGATCATCGCTGTGGACAATTCCCGCCCGATGCTCGAAGGGCTCAAGGAAAGGCTTGCGGCGCTCGGCGGCGGCCCGGTGCAATGCCGGCAAGAGGACATCAGGGATTGCGCCGTCGAGAACGCGTCGGTCGTCATCCTCAATTTCACCTTGCAATTCGTTCCGCCCGCGGATCGGGCGCCGCTCCTGCGGCGGATTCACGACGGCATGACGCCCGGCGGCATTCTGATCCTGTCTGAAAAGATCGTCCTGGACGATGCGCGCCTGAACGATCTCTATATCGAGATGTATCACCAGTTCAAGCGGGAAATGGGCTATAGCGAGATGGAAATCAGCCGCAAGCGCGACGCGCTCGAGAAAGTGCTGCTGCCGGAAGCCTTCGGGGCGCACAAGTCCCGTCTCGCCGCGGCCGGATTCGAATCCGCGGAACAGTGGTTCCAGTGCTTCAATTTCGCTTCGATGGTGGCCCGCAAGCGGGACGCCCATCGCGGGCCCGCAAGCGGGACGCCCATCGCGGGCCCGGGCCTGGTGTAAGTGAAGGTGTAAGTGGGACACCCAATGAATTTCGCCTCGCTACTCGAACGATTGGGCGGAACCACCCTTTCTTCCCTGGAAGATTTTCTATCCGAAGAAAGTCTCGATCGGATTCGTCACGGGGACATCCACCGCCGGCTGGGGCAGATCGGGCAATTGCCGCGAATTCATCCTTCCATAACCGATTTCAGGGAGAGAGTACTCATCGGCAGTCCGACCGACTGCGACGAGGCTGCGCGGCGGCAACTGCGAAATCAGTTGCTGGATTTCATCCCCTGGCGCAAGGGTCCGTTCGAGATCTTCGGCATCGAGCTCGACTGCGAATGGCGCGCCGACATGAAGTGGGCCCGGCTCGACAGGCAGATCGCCCCCCTGAAAGGACGCAGGTTGCTCGATGTCGGCTGCGGCAATGGCTATTACTGCTTTCGCATGCTTGGTCGCCAGGCCGAACAGGTCATCGGACTCGAACCCCATATCCCTTATGCCATGCAATTCTGGGCGCTGAAATCTTTCGTGCCGGAGGCGAACTGCTGGGTGCTGCCCATGTCGCTGGAAGATTTCCCCGACCGCAGCGGCTATTTCGATACGGCTTTTTCGATGGGTGTCCTGTATCACGCGCGCTCGCCGCTCGATCATCTTGTCTCGCTGCACGATTGCCTTCGCCCCGGCGGCGAACTCGTGCTGGAAACGATTTTCGTGGAAGGCGGCGAAGGCTACAGCCTGACGCCGAAGAATCGTTACGCGCAGATGCGCAACGTCTGGTTCATTCCCTCGATTGCGACATTGGAAGTCTGGCTGGAACGATGCGGATTCGTCGACTGGAGAATCATCGACCGCAGCATTACCACCCCTGCGGAGCAACGCACTACCGAATGGATGCCGTTCGAGTCGCTCGTGAACGCGCTGGACAGGGAAGATTCGAAAAGGACGATCGAGGGCTATCCCGCCCCTGCGCGGGTACTGCTGACCGCCCGGCGACCGGACTGAAGGCGACGCGGCCAGACAGAAAAAGCTACTTGATCTTGGCTTCCTTGTAGATCACGTGCTTGCGCACGACCGGATCGAACTTGCGGATTTCGATCTTGTCGGGTGTGGTGCGCTTGTTCTTGTCGGTGGTGTAGTAGTGGCCGGTGCCGGCGCTGGAAACCAGCTTGATCTTCTCTCTCATGCTCGTATGCTCATATTTTGAAACCGCGCCCGCGAATGTCGGCCAGCACCTTGTCGATGCCGTTCTTGTCGATGATGCGCATGCCCTTGGTGGAAACCCGCAACTTGACGAAACGCTTTTCCGACTCCACCCAGAAGCGGTGGCTCTGGATATTCGGCAGAAAGCGGCGCTTGGTCTTGTTCTGCGCGTGGGAAACATTGTTGCCCACCAACGGCCGTTTACCGGTCACCATGCAGATTCGCGCCATCGTACTGAACCTCTTTTTCGCTGGGTTGCCGCCGACCGCCGGCCGACTGTTTCGAAGAGGCGCGATTTATACCAGAACACCCCCTTTGGGGCAAGCCGTAAACGTCTACATCAGGCCCCGCTCGGCGAGGGAAACGACCTGGGTGCTGCCGACGATAAGGTGGTCGAGTACGCGGACGTCGATGGTTTCGAGCGCGCCGCGCAATTTGCGCGTGATGGCGATGTCGGCCTGACTGGGCTCGGCGATTCCCGAAGGGTGGTTGTGGGCCAGGATCACCGCGGCGGCGTTGTAGGCCAGGCAGCGTTCCACCACTTCCCGCGGATAGACCGCGGCGCCGTCGATGGTGCCCTGGAACAGTTCGTCGAGCCGCAGGATGTGATGCTGGTTGGTGAGGAAGATGCAA
>JANQSV010000283.1 GCA_028279115.1 Pseudomonadales bacterium | reverse complement strand
GCAGCGGACGCCGTGAATACATCCCTGTAGGCTTCGGGCCCGGCGTCCTGCCTCGCACGCCCGCCGCACACAGCCCGCCAGACGGCGACTCACGCTGTGCAGACCTGGAACGACGTTATTCTGTGCGCGGGATGGCGCGAAGGCGACCGCGATGACAGGCCCTTCGCCTGAAGCCATGGAAACCGCCATGTCGCCGGCGCGGCTGGCGGAAACGATTGACGAGTGGTTCGGTTCCCCGCAGGGGGCGGCGGTTGCGCGCGCCGAGGCCCGGGTGGCAAAACCCCTGCTCAAGCAATTGTTTGGTTACCGGATTCTGCAACTCGGCGGTTCCGGCAACCGGTCCTTCATCGAGGACAGTTCGCTGTACCACAAGATTCGCTTCTCTTCCCGCTATCGGGCCGATTCCGGCCTGCCTGTGGCGAATGCCGAAGAATTGCCTCTCGCCTCGGATAGCGTGGACGCCGTAGTGCTCTATCACGCGCTCGATTTCGCCGGCGACAGCCATCGCCTGCTGCGGGAAGCGACCCGGGTGCTGCGGCCGGGAGGCAGGATGCTCATCGTCGGCTTCAATCCATACAGCAGTTGGGGATTGTGGCGGCTGTTCAGGCGCCGGAGCGGCATTCCCTGGGGCGGCCGGTTCATCGCCCCGGGGAGGGTCGCCGACTGGTTGCGACTGCTCGATCTGCAAGTCGACAGCATCCGTTACGGCCTGCACTTTTTTCCGGTGCGCATGAAGTCGCTGCTTGGATACGCGCGTAGCTGGGAGCGCATCGGACAAAGGATCAATTCACCTTTCGGCGGGGCCTATATCATTCTTTGCGTCAATCAGGTGGCGCCGGTCACGCCGATCATGGAGAGATGGCTGCCATTGCGCGCCCGCTCCGGCGCCATCGTCGCGATCAAGGGCCGGAATGCGGGATTCAGGCGGACCTGAGCCGGCATGGAGAAGAATGTGGATCTGTTCACCGACGGCGCCTGCCGGGGCAATCCGGGCAATGGCGGCTGGGGTGTGCTGCTGCGTTACGGCGATCATGAAAAGGAATTGTATGGCGGCGAGCGGGAAACCACCAATAACCGAATGGAGTTGACCGCTGTGATCATGGGTCTGAAGCAACTCAAGCGGCCATGCCGGGTACGGATCACCACCGATTCGCGATACGTAATGCAAGGCGCCACCGAGTGGCTGGAAGGCTGGAAACGGCGGAACTGGCGAACCGCGGCGAAGAAGCCCGTGTTGAACCAGGATCTCTGGCGCCGACTCGACTGTGTGGCCGCGGAGCATGAAATCCACTGGCATTGGGTCAGGGGGCACAGCGGCCATCCCGAAAACGAACAAGTGGACAGGCTTGCCAATCGGGGTATTGACGAGTTAACCACAGATTGAGTTGGAGAAATAAACGGAAAATGAACGGAATACGTATAGTGGCGCTTGATACCGAAACCACCGGCGCCGAACTCGGCAAAGGTCATCGAATCATCGAAATCGGTTGCGTGGAAATCGAGAATCGCAAATTGACGGGGCGCGAATTCCGCCGCCTGGTCAATCCCGGTCGGAGTATTGATCTCGAAGCGTACAAAGTGCATGGCATCAGCGAAGAAGATCTTGCCGACAAACCATCATTCGCCGAAATCGAAGCGGAACTCGTTGATTTCATTTCCGGGGCCGAAGTTATCATGCATAACGCCGGCTTCGACGTCGGTTTTATCGAGAACGAGCTTTCCCTGACGCCTTCGCCGCTCGCCAGACTGGAAACCGTCTGCGAAGTTACCGATACCCTGCAGATGGCGAAGTCCAGACATCCCGGCCAACGCAACAGCATCGACGCTCTGTGCAAACGCTACGACATCGACGCCAGCGCGCGGGAAAAACATGGCGCATTGCTCGATGCCCAGTTGCTTGCGCGGGTTTATCTCGCCATGACCGGCGGCCAGATCAGCCTCGTGCTCGGAGAAGAGCCGCGTGTCGACAAGCGTCCGGCGGCGGCGCGCCGCAAAACCGCCGCCTCCCGCGCCGCGCTGACCCGCTATGAGCCCACGGACGAAGAAAAAGCCGCCCACGAAGCCCTCTTGAACAAAATCGACACACTTTCCAACGACGGCTGCCTCTGGCTCAAGAAAATGTGAGTCTCTGTCGGTCGGCAGGGGGTTCAGCGGGCGCGCGGGGGTGAGGCCCGGTCGGCGCAGTCGATGGAAAGCGAAGCTTTTCAAGGGCCGAACGGCTCGACAGGATGTCGAGACCGGGGGCAGTCGAAGTCGAAAAACTTTTGCCATGGATGGCATGCAGAACCTATTCAGAATTTCCTGAAGAGATTCTGCGACTACGCTTCGCTCCGCGCAGAATGACGAAAGGACGGATCGAAGCCACTATTGAACAGGCGCGGCAAAGGCTATACCATCTGCCCGTTTTGTGCGCCGAGAGCAAAGAAGAAATGGCGCAACTTCCTCTCCCTGTTAAGGAACGAATTTCATGGAAACGTTAGTCTGGAATAACGACATGCTGGTTTCCGGCATCATTCTCGCGATCACCTTCACCGCCATTTTTACCGAAGGCATACATGGAGTGCATCGCGTGAAATGCGCCATGGTCGGCGCCGCCGTCATGGTCATCGTAGGAAACGCCATGGGATTTTACGACCCCCACGGCGCCGTGGAGGCGATCGACTGGAACGTGATCCTGCTGCTCGGCTGCATGATGACCATCGTCGCCATCATGATTCCCACCGGTGGATTTCAGCAACTGGCGTACTGGGTCGCCGATTTCAGCGCCGGACGCCTGTTCCTGCTGCTGGCGCTGATGGGTACGCTGGTAACCGTGCTTTCGCTGTTGCTCGACAATGTCACCACCGTGGTCATTTTCGGCCCACTCATCATCCTTATCTGCCAGTCCATGCGTATTAACGCCATTCCCTTTCTGCTGGCGGCGGCGCTGTTGTCCGATACCGGCGGTGTGGCGACGCTGGTAGGCGACCCGCCGAACATCATGATCGGTTCGGAATTCAATATCAGCTTCAACGAGTTCGCCCAGCACATGTTCCTCATGGTGTTCGTGGCCTGGCTCGTTATCCTGTTCTTCCTGCGCTACCTGTTCCGCAAGGAACTGGCCGTGAAGCCGGCGCCGCTCGATCTGAGAGATCGCGAGCAACTCGTCGACCCGCGCACCTGGTACGGCGCGCTGGCGGTGCTCGGCATCATGGTGGTCGGATTCATGGCGCATCGGGCATTGCATTGGGAACCCTGGTTCGTGTCCGCCCTGGGTCTTGCCGGCCTGGCGATCATCGGCAACAAGCTCGACATGGAGGAATCCTTCGCCCGCACCGAACTCGCCTTGCTGATGTTCTTCGCCTGTCTTTTCATCATCGTCGGCGGCGTGGAACATAGCCAGTTCCTGCAATACATCGGGCAATTCGTCATACCGTACGCCCAGAACGACCTGTTGATGGCGACCTTGCTGCTTATGTGGGTATCGGCGATTCTCTCCGCCGCCATCGACAATATCCCGTTCACGGCGGCCATGCTTCCCATTCTCGTAAGCATGGACGCCCAGGGCATCAATGTGACTCCGCTGTTATGGGGCCTGGCGGCAGGCGTCGGCATGGGCGGCAACGGTACGCACCTCGGTTCGACCGCCAACGTGTTCATCGTTTCCATTTCCGAGAAGATGGCCAGGGACGCTGGCGATCCGAGCCTGGCGATCACGCCGGGGCTATGGTTCCGCAAGGGACTGCCGGTAATGTTGATCACGCTGGTGTGTTGCACGATCATCATGTACCTGTTCTGGGGATTCTTCGAAAGCCCGCTGCGGGAAATCCCACTGTTGCCGCAGGAATGAACTCTGGGGATTCCGTAGGAGATTCTGCGACTTCGCTTCGCTTCGCGCAGAATGACAGTGAGAGGGCAGCGCGCCCCCGCAGTCATTCTGCGCGTAGTCGCAGAATCTCTTCTTGATTACCAAAACGCTGAAAGGAGGAGAACTGCCAGCGTCCGCCAGGATGGCGCTGTTTCAAGGAGACCGTGTCGTCCTCAACGACGACGAATTGTTTTGGCCAGCCGCCGACGCGGAAAATTTGTTTGCTGGCGGAACAATGCCTCTCGCCTTGAAGCCGGGCTTCTACGCGGTTGAAATCGGGAACGAATCCGGACTGGAAAGCCGATCGCTGCGTTCACTGCTGTTCAGCGAAACCGACACCGATCTGGAATTGCTGTCAAAAGCACGCCAACTCCTGAACTGGTACGGCACTCACAAGTTCTGTGGCATCTGCGGTTCCGCCACGGCTCTGCGCGAAGGCGAGCGCATTCTCGAATGCACCGCATGCTCGCACCAGTTCTTCCCTCGCATCAATCCCTGCGTCATCGTACTGGTCACTCGCGGCGAGGAGGTTCTGCTCGCGCGCAGCGCACGCTTTCGCACGGGGTATTACAGCTGCCTTGCGGGATTCGTCGAGATCGGCGAAACGCCCGAGCAGACCATCGAGCGCGAAGTCCGCGAAGAATCCGGCGTGGAAGTGGGAAACATCCGCTACGTAGAAAGTCAGTCCTGGCCTTTCCCTTCCCAGTTGATGCTCGGCTTCCTGGCCGACTACCACTCCGGAGAAATAGTCCCCGAACCCAACGAAATCGAACACGCCGCCTGGTTCCACATCGACAATCTCCCCCTAACCCCGTCGAGCAACGTCTCCGTAGCCGGCAGACTAATCGAAGGCTACGCACAATCAGCATCCAAGGCGTCCAAGTCTTGAACAACGTGAGTCGCCGTCGGGCGGCAAGGAGTTCAGCGGGCGTGCGAGGGTGAGGTCCGGTCGGCGCAGCCGATGAAAAGCGAAGCTTTTCAAGGGTCGAGCGGCTCGACAGGATATCGAGACTGGGGGCTGTCGAAGTCGAAAATCTCGCGCCATGGATGGCATATCCAACCTATCAGAATTCCCGAAAGAGATTCTGCGACTCCGCTACGCTTCGCGCAGAATGACGGGAAGGGGCGTTCGCTGAACTCCTTGCCGCCCGGCGGCGACGGATCGAAGCCACAAAAACATCCTTTGAATCGAAGCATGAATGGGGGCACAATTCGGGGCCGGTCCAAGCGACGTCCCGGACGAGGGTGAAGTAGTGGAATACCTGATCGAATATGGCATGTTTCTGGCCAAGGCGGCGACTATCGTGATCGCCGTCATGCTGGTCATCGGAGCGATAGCGGCCGCCGGTAGCCGACGGCGGGGAACCGGCAAGCGCGGCCGCATCAAGGTGACCGAACTCAACGGGCATGTGAAGGAATTGCGCGACGCCCTGTGCGGCAGCGTGTTGAACAAGGCGCAACTGAAGAAACTGACCAAAGCCGAGAAAGCGCAGCGGAAGCAGGAGAACAAGGAACGCAAGCAGCAGGAAAAAGCGGCCGCGACCGACCCGGAGCAGGAATCTGCGAAGGAGAAGCGCATTTTCGTCCTGCGTTTCAAGGGTGATATGGCGGCGGGCAAGGTCGCCTCGCTGCGCGAAGAAATCACCGCGGTCCTGTCGATCGCCCGGGAATCGGATGAAGTCCTGCTATGCCTGGAAAGTCCGGGCGGCATGGTGCATGCCTACGGCCTGGCTTCCTCGCAACTGGCCCGCATCAAGGACCGTAATATTCCGCTGACGATCTGCGTCGACAAGGTCGCCGCCAGCGGCGGTTACATGATGGCCTGTCTTGCCGACAAACTCGTCGCGGCGCCGTTCGCCATCATCGGTTCGGTCGGCGTCCTGGTGCAGATGCCGAATTTCCATCGGGCCTTGCAACGCAAGGAGATCGATTACGAGATCATCACCGCGGGCGAGTTCAAGCGCACTTTGACGACTTTCGGTGAGATCACCGAGAAGGCCAGGGACAAGGTGCAGGAAGACGTCGACACCATTCACGACCTGTTCAAGAACTGGGTCAAGGATTATCGGCCGGCCGTCGACCTCGGCAAGATCGCCACCGGCGAAACCTGGGTCGGCATCCAGGCCAGGGACCTGCAACTCATCGACGAAATCGGCACGAGCGACGAATGCATTGTCGCCGCCTGCGAAGAACACAAGGTGTACGAAGTCGAATACGTGATCCGCAAATCGGCCCATGAAAGGCTGGGCAAAGCCTTGTACTCCGCCCTGGACCGGCTGTTGCTCAAATGGTTCAACACGCCGGTCAATTCCAATCTGCAATGAGATAGCGAGGTTCCGATGTCAGGCAGTTTCCAGGCTTATGAAGTTTCCGAAGGCGAAGACGGCAAATTCAGCGGCCGCATAGTCGACCGTAAGATGGACCAGTTGCCGGCCGGCGACGTGCTGGTGCAGGTCCAATATTCCTGCCTGAACTACAAGGACGCCTTGTCCAACATCGGCAACCGGGGAGTGACGCGCGAATTTCCCCATACTCCCGGCATCGACGCGGCCGGCGTCGTGCAATCATCGGAGACCGACCGGTTTTCACCCGGTCAGGAAGTGATCGTCAGCGGCTACGACCTCGGCATGAATACCGCCGGCGCCTTCGCGGAAATGATCCAGACGCCGGCGGACTGGGTATTGCCCCTGCCCGAAGGTCTCAGCGCCCGGGAGAGCATGATCATCGGCACCGCGGGCTTTACCGCGGCGCAATGCGTGGAAAAACTCATGCACAACGGCCTGGAGCCCGGCGCCGGCCCGGTCCTGGTCACCGGGGCCAGCGGGGGAGTGGGCATCATGGCGGTGGCGCTGCTTGCCAAACTGGGCTTTTCCGTGACCGCCAGCACCGGCAAGCAGGCAAGCCACGAATTGCTGAAATCGCTCGGCGCCACGGAAATCATCGACAGAGCCACGCTCTCCGAGTCCAACCCCCGCCCGCTGCTCAAACAACAATGGGCCGGAGCCATCGATGTGGTCGGCGGCGTAACCTTGTCCAACGTCGTCAAAAGCCTGCGCTACGGCGGCAGCGTCGCCTGTTGCGGCCTCGTCGAATCGGCAGAGTTTCCGGCCACAGTATTTCCCTTCATATTGCGGGCGGCAAACCTGCTCGGCATCGATTCGGCGGAAGCGCCTCCCGGAAAGAAAATCGCCTTGTGGAAGCGCCTGGCGTCGGACTGGAAACCCGCCGCTCTCGAAGACATAGCCACAGAAATCACCCTCGATCAACTCAGCGAAAGCCTGGATAAAGTACTACAAGGCCAGGCACTGGGCAGGTTCCTGCTGCGCCTCTGAACCCTGGGCACGCACAGCGAAAGTCGCCGTCTGGCGGGCTTGGTGCAGCGGGCGTGCGAGACATGGATGTCGAGCCCGAAGCCTACAGGGGTGGAGGCAAGCGTTTATGAAGCGCCAGCTTCATGCGCAGCCGGAACGACGCCAAGCTAGGCTTGGCGGCTGGACCGTATTTACGGCGTCCGCTGCACCAAGCCCGCCAGACGGCGACGATTCGAAGCCACATATGCTGATTCAGTCGCGGCGCAGTTTGGGATCCACAGCAATAGGCGTCGGACAAAGCATTACCACGAAGTAGGACGAGAACAGGAAGGTCAGGATCGCCGCTCCCTGGATCGTCATGGCCGCGGTTTCGCTGATCGAGCCTGCCTGCAAGGCTACGAAAGCGATTAGCAGCGAAAACTCGCTGATCTGCCCGAGCCGAAGACCCGCTTCCCAGGCCAGGGATCGGCGCTCGCTCAGACGCAGCAGCAAAGCGCGGAATACTACCGGTTTCATGCTCAGGGCGAGTGCCGACAGGATCACCGCAGGCCAGATGAAGCGATCGATCAGGGTAAGGTTGAACTGGGCGCCGAGCGAAAAGAAGAACAGGATCAGGAAGAAATCGCGCAAGGGCTTCAGGCGGTCTGACAGATACATGGCGATCGGGCTCGTGGCCAGACTGACCCCGGCCGTGAACGCTCCGACTTCAGGCGTCAATCCGATCAGTTCCGCCGTTTCGGCCATACCGAGACACCAGCCGATCGCGAGCAGGAAAAGGTATTCCTTGAACTGGTCGTATCTGGCGATCAGCGGCACGAGCACGAAGCGGGTCGCGCCCCAGGCAAGCAGCAGCAAGGCCGGAAACGCCACCAGCGTGCGCAGCGTCTCGGCGCCTTCCAGCGTGCCCTGATCGAGAAACACGAGCAGGAAGATGGCGATAAAGTCCTGCAACAGCAGAATGCCGACGATAAGTTCGCCCATGTGGCGCTGATGCAGCACGGTCGTCGGCAACAACTTGATGCCGATGATCGTGCTCGAAAAAATCATCGTGAAACCGATCACGAGGCTGTCCTGGAAGGAAAATGCGAACAGCAGGCCCGTCGCCAGGCCGAGAAACATGAACAGCAGCGAACTGATCAGGGTGACCAGAAAGGTATTGCGCAAGGTATGCATGAGCTTGGCGGGCTGCATGTCGAGGCCGAGCAGGAAAAGCAGGAACAGGATGCCGATCTCGGCGATGTCCACGAGCAGGGAAGCGTCGGAAATGAAATTCAGCCCGAACGGGCCAAGCAGGATGCCGACGACGATATAAGCCACCAGCAAGGGTACGCGAAGAAACAGCGCCACTGTCGAAAGCACCGTCGCGCCGGTGAAAATCAGGAAAAAGGAAAACAGTAAGGATTCCGCGCCCATTATTCCTGCCGGACGCCGCCGCGGCGGCGGAACAGCGGTAATGGCTCGTCAACGCTGGATTGATAACCGGTGCTGAAATCCTTAAGCGCCCGCAGACAGGTTTCCGGATCCTGATCGTGGCGCAAGGCGAATGAATCGAAGCCGCAGCGGGACATGTAATAAAGTTGATCGCGCATGACATCGCCGATGGCGCGGATTTCGCCTTCGAACCGGTAACGCTCGCGCAATTCCCTGGCATTGCTGTAAGAGCGGCCATCGGCGAATACCGGGAAGTTCAACCCGATGACGGCAAACTCGGCCAGATCCGCCGCGATCGGCTCCGGTGTCTGGTGACTGTCGTGCCAGACGCCTCTTTCACCGGGATATTCTTCGAGTTGGGCGCGGAAATTGAGCCAGAATTCAAGCGGCACGATAAAACTCCGCCCCGGAACGGCTTGCAGCACCTCGGGCCCGGTCGCCTCGCG
>JANQSV010000054.1 GCA_028279115.1 Pseudomonadales bacterium | reverse complement strand
GCAAGGTTGTTCATGCCATCCATGGCGCGGCACCGTTGGCTCCGACTACCCCCAGCCTTGCCTTCCATGGCAAGTCGTTCGACCCTAAAAAGCGTTGCTTTTTTTCGGCTGCGCCGATCGGGTCTCACCCATGCCTCGGACGCCCGCTAAACCCCGCGCCACCCGACGGCGACTCACGCTGTGCGGGCCCAAAGTCGGTGTAGTTCGTCGTGGTGGAGTTGGAGCCATTGGATGGCGATTATGGTCATGGCGTTGTTGATTCGGCCGTCTTCGACGGCGGCGACGAGATCGTCGTAGGGGACGACGACTACTTCGATGTCTTCATTTTCTTCGTCGAGGCCGTGGATGCCTGCGGCGGTGCTTGAATCGACCCGGCCGCAGAAGAGGCTGATGCGTTCGTTGCCGACGCCGGGGCTGTTGTAGTAGTCGCAGATTCGCACGACTTGTACAGGCTCGATGCCGGATTCCTCGCGGCTTTCGCGCCGGGCTACCTCAGTGGGGTCTTCGTTTTCGTCGACCATGCCGGCGACCAGTTCGAGCATCCAGGGACTGCGGGGCTCGTCGATCATGCCGACGCGGAACTGGCGCGCGAGCACGGCTTCGCGGCGTTCGGGGTCGTAAAGCAGCACGCCCACGCCGCGGGGGCGGACGATGAGTTCGCGGCGAAAAGGTTCGCTGTCGCCGCCGGCGAAAAGCCGATGCCGCAGGATCAGTTCATCGACGCGAATGTAGCCGGCGTGCAACGGCTTGCGCGAGAGGACCTTGACGTGCTCGTGGCCGAACTTGGGGTGCAGGTTATTGCCCATGGCTGCTTGATTCTGGTTCCACTTGGTTTTTCCTGTCTTCGACATCAATCACGCAGACCGAAATTTTCCGCCGCTCGGCATCGGTCAGGCTTTCCTTCAAACGGCGCTTCAATTCCCCGGCGCTCCTTGGTGGAGGTCCAGCATCTGGCGTGGGGCCATAGTCTTTGTGGTTGCCAAACCAGAAAACGAGATAGATTCCGTGGCCGTCAGCACCGGGGTCGCGGGTGTACTTGGCGATCAATTGAGTTCTGAACGCAGTCCACAAGTCCCGGTGGCAACTTCGCTTAATTTCAATGGGAACATTGAAGCCACCGAAAGACACGCGAATGTCGGCTCGCTTGTCGTCCGCGTAGGCGCCTTCGGCAAGAGAGTCGATATCAAGACTGGCCAATCGCTGCTGTAAATTCGACAGTAAAATGTCGCGGCAAGCGTCTTCCGGCTTGGGATACTCCACACGGTTCCAGGAATCAACATTCCAGTACTGCCGCCAGTCCGACGGATTGCCATCACGTATTCTAGTTGCAATTTCGCTTAGGTGGTCCATAGTTAATGCCGCCAGATCGGCTGAATTGGCGGGTCGCTGATTATTGAGTACTCCCAGAATTGTGGAGACGTTCGCGTGCTTGAAGTCGGCCTCTCTTCTGATTACTTTCTGCTTACCGATAGCAAGTTCCAGTCGCGTACTCCAGACGCTGAGACCTTCATCCTTTGCCAATTTTCTTAACACTTGAGTAGCCTTTTGGGACGGGTTTTCCATGAGTTGATGTACGAAGCCTTCAATTCGATATGAGATGTCCATACCCCAAGTTATTCCTCCATCTTCTTCAGTGCCGGGGTCCAGCTCCGAGTTGAAAAAACTTGGGGGATACATTGCTCCGAGCAACTGAATCAATGTGGCAATTGCGGAAATGTCATTCTTGTCTAGCTGGACCGGGAATTGGTCGAACCGACCCCCAATGAAGGCGCTCAAGTGTGTAACCCGCCGTACGTTTCCGGCAACGTATTCGCAAAGACTGTCCGAAAAGCACTGCGGACTGGAAACAAGTCCGGCAGCAAGCCAGTAAACTCGTTGTGCGACGTTCATGCTCGCATGTCCAAGCTTTTCCTTGACCATTCTAATTAAAATGTCCTTTGGGCAATGTCTTTCTGCGGCAATCAACAGAAATCTCAATCCGGGCAATTGTCGCTCCGTACAGCGAGTGGGGAATGACCTCAACATTGGAGTTGTCACAATTTTGGCGACTTCTTCGTATTCACTGGAATACAAAAGTTCGGATAGCCTGTCCGAGAAATTCTGGCTTTTCTGCAAACCCGGAGATATCGACTTGATTAAAATATCTGCGATTAACTCGGGCTGACCCTTCAGCAAAGGTTTAAGCCAGCTAGGATTTTTCTGCGTTTCCCCGTATCCCCAAGGATTTGGCCAGAAAGGCTGGTTATAGTAAATTGCGGCCGCCAAACGATTCTGATTGTCATCCGGGACAAAATCCCTTTCTGCTTCTGACTCATAAATCTCGTTGAAGCCGGCGAAAAATGGCAGCGATAATAGGTGGGTTTTTCCTTCCTTGCTTAGCTTAATCACTTGCTGAATGGTTGGAAGATCGATTCGGGACACCGTCTTTCTGAATCCAGTCAATACGGTTTCAAACATTTCTTCGTTATTTCCGAGCAAAATGTTGAGCCGTTCATGGGGCGTGTACTCGCTATTTCCGACGTGGCCACCAAAATACCATCTGGCCAATTTATACAGCAGTGGCATGGGAGCACGATTTTCAATCAGTTCTGTCCGATGATCCCGAACAGCGATTTGCAATTGGGAAAGTTCGTTGTCCTCTTCATTCTGATGCCTCCTTTCCTGTCTTGCGTCCCAAGCCCCCCACTCCGCGTGCTCGGCTTTACGTTCTTGCAAGGCATTTTGAAGGAAATCGATTCCCATCAAACGGGAATCGACAGATGATTTTGAAATTCTTTCGCCTTTAATTTCATCCGAAACTCGGCGGACGAGCCATTTGGCCGCTTCCGCATTTTCCACCGCCAATGCCTCGTCAAGACACCATGTTGCAAAATCGGGCGGGCGTCTAGCGCCAAACAATCTGCGGTCTTCTTCCGCCCTCATCAATTGCTGAAAATCCGGCGAATCTGCTGCTTGGCAAGCTCTTGCGCTCTCTTCGAGCCCAAGCTTGAGCAGGGCCTTCCACAATTCGGGATGGTCGCCCAGCCAAGTCTGCACACGTATTTTCTTTTCGTGCAAAATCCCCCAAGAGTGGTGCAAGTCACCCCATCTCCCCGCGACTCCCAGCCAAGCGAACAAGCGCTCTGGCGTCAATTTTTCCGAAGCGGAACTGTCGGACAGGACAGAATCGAGCAGAATGATCGGCAATTCAGTTGTCACGTTGCCGTGCAAATCCGATTGCCTTTCATCCGACCCGAGAGCGGCATAATCCGCCGCAAGCTTGTCGAGCAACTCCATTTTGCGCTCCAGCGAGGATCGTTCCGGAAGCGTCCATGTCCAGAATTCGCTGTACCATGAATGTTGGCTGGATTTCGGAGTCCGTAAATAATCAAGAACTTCTGTCTCCGGCAATGCGTCCGGATAGGTGCATTCCAGCAGATGGCCGAGCAATTCATCGGTGGAGTCCGGCACTCGACCGGTGCGCACTTCCCGCATCAGCGACTTGAGTTCCGTAAAAGCCTGCCTCTCGTCTTCCCGCTGCCGCAGGAAGGCTCTAATAGCATTTTGCCTGATGCTGGTTCGTCGGGAGCCGTCACGAATCATCTCCATCAATGCTGGCGCCATGTCTTTTAGCGGCTGCGCATAACAAAGCGCTTTAACCAGGAAAAGCGTCAGTGACTGCCTTCCGCGGTCTCTGGCTGGATCCTCCAGTATTTGAAGGACCATGCCTGTCAACTCCGTGGATACAAGGTCGCCAAGTCGCGAGTCGAATTCGATAGTATCCAGAAACCAATGGCTCTCTTTGGATTTGGATACTTTTTCGAGTTCCCTGAGAATCCGTTCCTTGACTTGGACCGGAAAGTCCGCGACATCGCCGTACAATACGGTTCCGAGAGGGTCTCGCGTTATGATTTCTTCACGGATGATTCCGCATAGTGTCGCCAGCCAGCCGCCAAGGCCGCGCAGTTCCGTTACTATCATTCCGTCAAAGCCCGACATTAAAGCGAGAACCCTCCCCGGTGGTAAACCGTCGCACACAAGCTTCGCCAGATACCGTGCGCCAAGAAATTCCGCGATCTGCCGATGAATCGGAGATGCAATCACTTCTTCGCGACTATCGAAAATGCGCGTTCCCAACGATTCAAGAGTCAGACTTTGGCTGACGCCTGAAATCTCGCTCAAATCAATACAGCCATCGTTCTCGGTCTCTGTGCCGGGTAGCCGTCTGATTCCATGGGCTCCCGCCAACAACTGAATTGCACAAAGCCGGCCCGCCGTTCTCAGAAGATCGTCTTGACTGGAACGGTTCGGGATTGCCTGAAGGTGATCACGATTATCCTCTTTCGCTAAAGTCCGGCAGGCCATTTCAAATGTTTCTGAACGTGACTTGGGCCATTCGTTTTTCGTAATGGCTTTCACAAGCAATCGAAGGCTCAGCGGATTCTCCAACAAAGCTTGCACACCACGTTGCTCCGCTTGTTCGATAAATTCGTCCGGGTCACTCAATTCGAACTTTATTCGCAATATTTCTCGGACATTCGTTGCTGAAAGGGAATTGAGGCGCAATACGCGCAATTTTTGGTTTGGCGCCACAGATTCCAAATAGAGGCGGTCGTTGGAACCGAACCAGTCCGCTTCGCGACAGGAAAGCCGGAATCGAGGGCGGTCGAGTTGCTGGAGCTTGTTGCGGATGGCATCGAATGGCGTTCGCCCATCCTGAACCCCAGCCCTTACTTCATCCAGACCATCGATGAAAAGCGTTTTGCTCCGCAATTCAGATTGATTGCCCAAGGCAAGAAAATTCCTTGCGGAAACGTAATGGCCATCCGAGATGCTGGCCTGCCTTTTGAACTCTTCGGTTTTTCCGGACCCGGGCGCACCCAGCAGGACAAAGGCATCTTCTTGCGCAAAGTTCTCGATTGGTTGAGATTCTTCCCTTGACTCGGTGCCTCGCTGAGCGTCTGGCGTTGACAGATTGATCTCAGTGCAGGTTCGGCAAGCGATGTATGGTTTAGGCGAAGTCATGACTTGTTGAGCCATTCGTCGGCGGGCACAGACAGAAACTCGGCCAAAGGTATGTTGTCCTCAGTGGGTGTGCCCCGTTCTACAAAGACCGTCAGTTCTTTTATCTCGTTATTGAAGCGTTTGCGAAAGGCATCGAATCCTCGTCGTCCGGTTCGCTTCGAACCGCTTTTTACTTCGACCGCAAGCAGCCGCCGACCTCGTTGGAGCACGAAATCCACTTCATCATTCTGTTCCCTCCAATAGAATAGCTTCGCGACCGATCCGCAAGTATTGAACAAATGTGCTCCGACCGCGCTTTCGACAAGACGTCTCCAGAAAGTACGATCCGCATTAGCCTCCATGAACGAGTAATCGGACAGAGCCGACATCAGCGCGGTGTTGAGGACGATGAGCTTCGGGCTCGATGATCTCCGGCGGAGAACGCTTCCGGTGTATTTCGGCAGTCCCGCGATAAGGCCGGCATTCTCCAGCAGGGCGAGATAGCGTGCGAGAGTTGTTGTATTTCCGGCATCGTGAAGATTGCCCTGCAATTTGGTGAAGGACAGGACTTGGCCCGAATACTGCGCCGACAATTCAAACAGCGTCTGGAGCAGCGCCGGTTTGTCGACTCTTTCCATGGCGAGGATGTCCCGCTCGATGTTGGGATTAATCAGAGAATTGAGAATATAGTTCCGCCAGCGGCCTTCGTCGTGAGTGTATGAAGCAGCGCCGGGATATCCACCAAAGTACACATATTGTCGGAGGTCCATGGCGGCCAAGGCCGACATTTCTGGGTACGACCAGTGGGAAAGTTGGATGGTCTCGAATCGGCCCGCCAAACTTTCGCTCATGCCGGACTGCATGAGCAGTGGGGCGGAGCCGAGCAAAATTACACGCAACGGACGGTCGTTTAGTCGGTCCGCATCCCATAGCCCCTTTACGATTTCCGACCAGTTCGGAATCTTTTGGACTTCGTCGATCGCCAGAACGTAGCCGGAATCCGATTCGGCCAGCCTTCTTCGAGCGATTTCCCATTCCTGCACTAGCCACCGTTCATCCTTTACTTGTCCTGTGTCAGATGCGCCTCCAATCGAAAGGTCATCAATTGACAATGTGCCCATTTCGGCAAACGTTCGTTCTGGTTCATCAGCCGAAACGAACCGGCAGCGAAACTCCGCCAGCGCCTGCTGAACCATGGTTGTCTTGCCGACTTGGCGCGGCCCGGTAACAATAATCAGCCGCCTCGGCTCTTCTCGTAACCTACTGACTAATATATCTTTTTGGGCTCTCTCAAATGCAGCCATGTGATTTAATTACGCTATTGAGTAAATTTACTCAATAGCGTAACAAGGGAGGATTCGCCGCGCAACCAATTTTGATTACGCTATTGAGTAAATTTACTCAGTAGCGTAATGAGCCGTATCTATGACAGAACCTGTCGACCTTTGCAAAGCTTGCCTTCGCTCCGACAGGCCGGCTGGGTTACAATTCCGCCCGCCTTCCTATTTGAAATCAACCAGGAACCATCAGATGCCATTGCCCGAAGCGCAGGCGAGGGAGCCTGCCCACACCCGCAGCATCACCTATCAGGGATTCCGCCGCGACGACGGTCTGTGGGATATCGAAGCCCACATGACCGACGTCAAGTCGTACAGCTTTCAGAATCACTTCCGCGGCACCATCGAGGCCGGCGAGGCGCTGCACGAGATGTTGCTGCGGGTCACCATCGACGACGAGTTCGTGATCCAGGACATGATCGCGGTAACCGACAACAGCCCGTTCGAGAACTGTCCCGAAATCGTCGGCGCCTACAAATCCCTGGCGGGAATCAAGATGGGCCCCGGCTGGCGCCGCAACATCCGCCAGAAAGTCGGCGGCGTCAACGGCTGCACGCATCTGACCGAACTGCTGTTCCCGATGGCGACAGTGGCGATGCAGACCTTGTGGGCGTTCAAGAACCATCGCCGGCACAAGACCGACCAGGACCACACCCGGGAACGCACGCGCCCCGGAATCCTCGACACCTGCCACGCCTGGGCCTCGTCCTCCCCTGTAGTCAAACGAAACGCCCCCGAGTTCTACACCGGCCCATAGCAACCAAGCCCCGATTCACACCAAGCGAACTTCGGGAGATTCTGCGACAAAACGGCAGGATTGCCGTTTTGGACGGCGCTCAGCGCCGCTCCGCGGGGGTGAGGGGCATGGATGCCCCGAATCACTCCGCTTCGCTCCGCGCAGAATGACAACCTAGGGGGCACGCACAGCGTGAGTCGCCGCCGGGTGGCGCGGGGTTTAGCGGGCGTCCCCGACATGGGTGAGACCCGGCCGGCGCAGCCGAAAAAAAGCAACGCTTTTTTAGGGTCGCACGACTTGCCATGGATGGCAAGGCTGGGGGCAGTCGAAGCCTTCAGTGCCGCGCCATGGATGGCATGAACAACCTTGCAGAATACTCAAG
>JANQSV010000048.1 GCA_028279115.1 Pseudomonadales bacterium | reverse complement strand
GCAAGGTTTCGGGAGAAGGGCGCGCCGTGCCTCGTTCCGGAACAACCGACCTGCATATCTGAAGGCCGCAAGGATTATCTTTAGAGGCAACGCATCGGAAGGCTGTTCGGACAGCCTCGGAGCAACGATCCGCTAAAAAACCAAACGCAAAACCCGATAAAAAGAAACGCCCCTTGCGGGGCGTCGGACCGAAGATGCTATCTCCGGCGGGGTAATGCAATATACGGAACATGAAAATCGCCGCCTCGGAAATGTCCGTATCGACTATGGCGAATCGCAATCCGGCAAAAGAGAATGGGCATGAGCAATAAGGAATTAATGCGGCGCATTCGCCTCGGAGAGGACTCGGCGCTGGAACTCAAACGGGTCGAATTGCAAGGGCGTAAAGTCACAGGCCCCAGCCGGAAGGATTTTGCCGACGAATTGGCCGCTTTCGCGAACGCTCGAGGCGGAACGATAGTTCTCGGAGTAGACGACAAGACCAGAGAGGTGCTCGGCATCTCGCTCGACGATCTGGACGCCGTGGAAGACTGGATTCGCGAAATTTGCAAGGATACGATCGAACCGCCCCTCGATGCAGACATTTATCGGCTGGAACTGGATGGCGGCGACGGACAGTCGGTGCCCGTTATTCGAGTGGATATCCCGCAGAGTCTGTTCGTGCACAAAAGCCCAAGGGGCTATTTTCGCAGGCTCGGCAGTTCGAAACACGAGATGCCGCCGGATGTGCTTGCCCGACAGTTTCAGGAACGCACCCAGAGCCGCATGATACGGTTCGACGAGTCTCCCGTGCCGCACACTGAGCCGGGCGATCTTGACTATGAACTGACGCGCCGTTTCCTGCGCGATGAATTCGTCGAGGAAGAAGGCGTCGCCGGCGATGCGGCGCGCCGGCTTCGCCTCGTGGTCGATGACGACGACGGAACGGCGCGACTTGCCTTGTCCGGCGTGTTGCTATGCACGCGCGAGCCGCAGCGCTGGCTGCCTCACGCTTATATACAAGCGGTCAGCTACGCCGGCGAACGCACCGACGTGGACTACCAGACGGACGCCCGCGACATCGGCGGACCGCTCGACGAGCAGGTCGCCGAGGCGCTGCACTTCGTACGCAAAAATATGCTGGTGCGCGCAACGAAGGAGACAGCACGAACGGAGCGCCCGCAATTCAGCGAGCGCGCAGTATTCGAGGCGCTGGTCAATGCAGTGGCCCACAGAGACTATTCGATAGCGGGTTCGCGCATACGGCTGCATATGTTCGGCGATCGCCTCGAACTATACGTTCCCGGAGCCCTGGTCAATACCCTTACGCCCGACTCCCTGCACCTGCGACAGGCCAATCGAAACGAACTGATCGTGTCGCTTTTGGCGCGCTGTCCCGCGACAACCGGATTAGGGCGGGAGCGCCTGATGGACCGGCGAGGTGACGGCGTACCGATCATTCTGCATGAAAGCCGGAAATTGTCAGGTCATACGCCCGAATACGCGCTGATCGGCGAAAGCGAGTTGCGCCTCGTTATCCGAGCGGCGGAATAGGCGCAAATCCGGGAGACCGATAACGAAAACATGAACGCAGCCGACGGATCGGTTCTCACCATCGGCCATTCCACGCACGACAGCGAAGCGTTCATCGCGTTGCTGCAACGCCACGGCGTAACGGAAGTGGCGGATATCCGTTCGTCTCCGTACAGCCGCTTCATCCCACAGGCTCCGCCAGCAGATTGATAATAAGGCGGATCATCAGGTCCTTGCCGGCGGGTGCGCTTTCGGCGATGAGCAGCGTGAGCGCCGTCAGGGCCTGGGGATTGAGCCGATGCGCTACGTCTTCCTGATTCAGATACATGAGAAAGAGGAGCGAGCCGATACGCTTGTTTCCGTCGGTGAAGGGATGATCCTTCACGATGAAGTAGAGCAGGTGCGCCGCTTTTTCTTCGCGCGAGCGATAGAGCGATTCGCCGAACATGGTTTGCTCGATGCTGCCGAGAATCCCCTCCAGCGCCTCGCCGCGAAGATTGCCGGAATTGTACGCCCCGCTTCGAATTGACCCGGTAGCCAACCGAGATGATGGCGTCCAGATTGTAGTGTTTCAGGGTGCGACGGACTTGGCGTTTGCCTTCGGTCTGAACTACCGAGAAATCCTCGGTAGTTGCCGATTCCTCCAACTCGCCGTCTGTAAAAACATTCTTCAGATGGAGGCCAACATTGTCGCTTGAGGTCTGGAACACCTCCGACATCTGCCGCTGCGTCAGCCAGACAGTCTCCTGGTCGAGCCGCACATCCACGCGCATTTCGCCATCGGGCGTTTCGTAAACGACGACCTTTTCGTCCTGTGGCGTTACGGGATTCTCTGTATTCATTGCGCCAGCCTCGATACAACTACGGAAAGGATGCGGCAAAAGGCAGGGTCGAAAACAAAAGCGAAAGGGGCGCTAACGTTCCCTGTTCGGGCTTGCGAACGGGGTGTTTTTTGCAATGGGGCGGCACGCCCAGCAGGATCAGGCCGGACAGGTTGTTCCAGGCGCCGTCGAGCCATATATCCTGCAACAGATGCACCACATGGGTCAGGGGCAGCCAGTTGGCGAACTCCTGGACACCCGGCGGCATAGCCATCAGGGGTTATTAGGATACTCTGACCAAAACCGCTTCGCTCAGCGCTTCACGTGCGTGAGGCGCCCTTCGGGAGGCTGCAAGGGGTGCGCTGGCCGTGTCATTCCTCATTGTGTGGGGCCTGCCACACTGCTTCGTCATTCCTTGCCAGCGCACCCCTCGCAGCCTCTGAGCTTTGCGGACTTAATCAGAGTATCCTATGGCCAGGCCGGAAAGAAACATCATCGGGAAGAACGCCACCATTCCGGCTATCTGGGCCAGCCTACTGGTGGGCGCCAGGCTGGCGATGATGTATCCAAGCGAGATAAACGCCAGAAGACTCAGGGTAAAGCCGGCCAGCACGGCAGCCCAGTCGCCGCCGAAGCGCA
>JANQSV010000042.1 GCA_028279115.1 Pseudomonadales bacterium | reverse complement strand
GGCGAGTCGTTCGTCCAGCCACCGAGCACAGCTCGGTGTCGCTCGGCCTGCGCATGAAGCTGCGCTTCATAAACGCTTGGCCTCGCCCCTCAAGAAGCGGTGCTTCTTGTCGGCTGCGCCGACCGGGTCTCACCCGGCTACGGAGAACCGAACTCCGTCTTCCAGCCGCATGGCGGTAAGGGTTCCGCCCCAGACACAGCCGGTGTCGAGAGCGTGGATGCCTTCCTGGCCGCTCACGCCTTCGATCGCGGCCCAATGCCCGAATACGATGTCGGTCTCCGCGCTGACCCGTTGCCAGCGGAACCAGGGTTCGTAGCCGGGAGGGGCGGTGTCGATGCCTTCCTTCAGATCGAGCCGCAAGCGGCCCTCGCTGTCACAGAAACGGATTCTGGTCAGGTAATTGGTGATTGTGCGCAAACGGCGCTGTTTGGCGAGACTGTCATCCCAGAGGCTTGGCTCGTCTCCATACATATGAGCCAGGTATTTTCGCGGCTTCTCGCGCAAGGCGGCTTCGACCTCGGCGGCCAGTTCCAGCGTCTTGCCGACCGACCAGTCGGGCGCGATGCCGGCGTGCACCATCAGAAAAGAACGTGGGCCGGATTCGGTTTCAACAGTCTCGAAATGCGCCAGTGGTTTCCGCCGCAGCCAATCGGCGAGTTTGCCGCAGTCCTTCGCGGCCAGCAATTCGCGCAGGCGATCCTTGCGGCGCATCGGCGTACAACCCTCGTGGACCGCGAGAAAGTGCAAATCGTGATTGCCGAGAACGACGACCAGCGAGTCGTCGATTTCCCGCAGGAGCCGCAAGGAGTCGAGCGACTTCGGACCGCGGTTGACCAGATCGCCTACGCACCAGAGCCGGTCTTTCCCGGGGGCAAAGCCGATTTTCTTCAGCAGTTTCTTCAGCGGCTTGTAGCAGCCCTGAATGTCTCCGACCACGTAGGTACTCATGATTTCCAGCTATTCTCGTTACATCAATCAAGGGAATGCGGTGAACCCCCACCGAATCCGCTTTGCGGATTCGACTCCCCCAGAGGGGGAGTGTTCAATCCCCGGGGCGCCGGCTACTCCCCCTTTGGGGGAGTCAAAACCGCGCGGCGGTTTTGGTGGGGGCACACCTGCGGCAACTAGTGAATCGTCCGCGGCGGTGCGAGCAGAAACATCGGAATCGGCGCGTCGAAACTCTCGCCCGCGCCCGTCACCATGCGATAGCTGCCATGCATGGTTCCCGTCTCGGTCTCGATGATCGCGCCGCTGCTGTATTGGAAGGTTTCCCCGGGGTCGATTACGGGCTGTAAACCGACCACTCCCGGCCCCTCGACCTCCTCGACCTCGTTGTTGGCGTCGGTGATGTACCAGTGGCGCGACAGCAATTGCACCGGTTCCGTCCCGTTATTGGTGATCTGTATCGTATAGGCGAAAGCGAAACGGTTCGCTTCGGGATCGGACTGGCTTTCGAGAAACACCGCCACCGGATGAATCTCGATATGGTCGGCCGGATTCGTCATTTTTCACCGTCTCTCGAAATGGCGTCGCTGATTCGCACATAGTCTGCCAGACCGAGTTGCTCGGGTCTTGCGCCGAGGTCGACGGGAAGCCGTTCGAGCACTTCCGCCGCGGCCAGGGATTTCAGGCCGTTGCGCAAGGTCTTGCGGCGCTGGCCGAAAGCCGTCCGCACCACCATGGCGAGAGCGTTCTCGTCAGCGGCCCGCAGGGGCCGCGGACGGTGCGGCCGCAGCCGCACCGCGGAAGAGTGGACTTTGGGTTTCGGCCGGAACGCATCCGGCGGCACATGAAACAGCCGTTCGACCTTGCAATGGTACTCCAGCATGACGCTCAATCTGCCATAGTTCCGGCTCCCCGGGCTCGCGGTCATTCGCTCCACGACTTCTCTTTGCAGCATAAAAATCATGTCGTTGATCCAGTGTGACATCTTGAGCAGGTGGAACAGCACGGGAGTTGAGATGTTGTAGGGAAGATTGCCGGCAATCCGCAGGCTTCCGGGACTTCCTCCCAACTCGGCAAGGTCGAATTTGAGGATGTCCCGGCAATGTATTTGCACATGCTCGTTTCCCGCGAGGCGCGATTCGAGTTGCCGCGCCAGATCGCGGTCGAGCTCGACACAATCGAGGCGGCCCGCGGCCTCCGCCAGCGGCAGGGTCAGCGCCCCGTCGCCGGGACCGATTTCCACGCAATGATCGCCGGGCTCCGGCGCGATGGCGGCAACGATGCGGCCGATATAGTTGGGATCGCGCAGAAAGTTCTGACCGAAGCGCTTGCGTGGCCGATGCATGCGAACCGCGGCAGTCACGCCCGTGCATCCGTGCGCAGCATTTCGAGCGCCACTTCCGCGGCGTAGCGCAGGCTGCCGACGTCGGCCGTGCCGCTGCCCGCCAGGTCGAGCGCCGCGCCATGATCGACCGAGGTGCGGACGATGGGCAGGCCGAGCGTGATGTTGACCGCATTGCCGAAACCCTTGAACTTGAGCACCGGCAGGCCCTGATCGTGATACATGCTGAGCACCGCATCGGCATCGTCGAGCCGGTGCGGCGTGAAGAGAGTGTCAGCGGGCAAGGGACCGACCAGATCCATGCCGAGAGAACAAAGTTCCGCAAGTACGGGTTCGATGGTTTCGATTTCCTCCCTGCCGAGTTCACCGGACTCGCCGGCGTGGGGATTGAGACCGCAAACGAGGATACGGGGCCGTTCGATACCGAAGCGGCCGCGCAAGTCCCGATCCAGTACTGTGAGCACCTCGATCAGCCGATCGCGGTTGATCGCGGCCGGCACCTCTTGCAAGGGCAGATGGGTCGTGGCGAGAGCCACCCGCAGGCCCGGCGTCGCCAGCATCATGACGCTGGTCTCGCAGCCGCAAAGTTCGGCAAGGAATTCGGTATGGCCGGAAAACGGATAGCCGGCCTGGTTAATGACCGCCTTGTGGACGGGACCGGTCACGAGGGCGTCGGCATGGCCGTCCAGAACATGCCGGACGGCGGCGCGCAGGCATTCGAGCACATAGGCGGAGTTGGCGGGATTCAATTCGCCCGGGTGCGCCGGCGCCGCCAGCTCTACCGGCGCTATTCGCAATTCGCCGCGGGCGCATGGACGCGGGTCGGCGCCGGGCGGTTCGAGCCGCAACGGCAATCCCAGCGAGGCTGCGCGTTGCTCAAGTAGTCCGGGGTCGCAAAAAGCGATCAGTTCGACATCGGCGGGGGGACTCTGGGCCAGTTGCGCGCACAGGTCCGGTCCGATGCCGGCCGGTTCGCCGGGAGCCAGCGCGAGCCTGGAAAGACGGCCCGGTTTCTCACTCGACGTATTCAACGAACGCTTCTTCGCGAATCTCGATCAGCCAGTTCTGCAATTCGAGATCGAACTTGCGGTTGCGCAATACGTTTTCCGCTTCGGCCCTGGTGAATTCCTGGCTGAGGTCCGTCAGCCGCCGGCCGAGCACTTCGATGATGTGCCAGCCGGTGTCCGTGCGCACGGGTTCGCTCAGTTCGCCGACTTCCATTTCGCTCACCACGACCTCCCACTCGATCGGCATGCCGCCTTCGTTGATCCAGTCGAGATCGCCGCCGGCCACCACCGAGGCCGCGTCGTCGGAGTTCTGCCGGGCGATCGGGGCGAAATCCTCTCCGTCCAGAATCCGCTGCCGCAAGCGTCTGATCTCGGCCAGTGACTGGTCGTCGTTTCGTATTTCGTTGGGGCTCAACATGATGTGGCGCAGATGCGTCTGCTGCACGAACCGGGAAGTGCCGCCGCGCTGGTCGGCCAACTGGATGATGTGGAGTCCGTTCGGCGCCTCGAACGGCCCTTCGATCTGGCTGACGCTCATCTCCTCCACCGTCGCGGCGAACAGCGCCGGAATCTGATCGAGTTTGCGCCAGCCGAAATCGGTGGCTGTAACCTCGAACGGACCGCCTTGCATGACTTCCGCGCGCACCTCGCCAAAATCTTCGCCGGCTTCAAGGCGCGCGAGGAGTTCGCCCGCGTACTGCATTTTTCGCTGCCGCGACTCGCCGGCTTCCTCGGCGCCGAATGGCACCATCATGTGATTGAGGAAATAGTCCGCCTGCATCAGTTCCTGCCCCATTTCGGAATTGATGAAGTTCTCGATTTCCTGGTCGGTGATGCGGATGCGCTGGTTGACCAGGCCGCGCTGCAATTCCTGCAAGGTCAACTGCTTCCGCACCTGCTCCCGGGTCTGCAGGTAGACGCCCGCCTGTTCCAGGGTGGTGACGTATTGATCGAAACTCATGTCGCTGCTTTCCGCCATCGATCCGAGCACGCGGTTGATGGTGTCGTCGTCGAAGCGGATATTGATGCGTTCGGCGATCTGCATTTGCAGGTTCTCGAGCACCAGGGCGTCGAGCACATCGTCGTAGATTTCTTCCAGGTCGGGTTCGGGCTGACCGCTGCGCCGGGCGTTGGTGACGATGTCCGCGAGACGACCGTCGACTTCGCTTTGCAACACTACGCCCGTATCGACGATGGCCACGATGCGGTCGAGCATCAGGCGCTCCTGGGCGAAAGCCGGCTGCGCGGTCAATTGCGACACCGCGGGCAGCAAGGCGAGCAATAAGGCGAGAGCCGGCCGCAGGCCGGCTGGCAAGTACTTATTCATAATCCGGATCTCTGAATCCCTGTATTCCGTCACTCAGCAAATCGCTCAAACCGCCGCCGGCAAGATTGCCGAGTCCGCGCAGGCTGAATTGCACGAAAACGCCACGGTTGGAAGGGACATTAGGGACAAACAATTCATATTCGTCAAGCCATTGCCGCGCGATCACGCGGATCGTGGCGCAGCAGTTACGATATTCGACCCCGGCGAAAGCCTCCAGGTTCCGTGAATTGGCATGGTCGTAGTTCCAGCGCGCCAGCAGTTTCCAGTTTGCCGACAGCGGCCAGGCGCCGGATACGTCGGTCTGGTTGATGTTCGGGTCGATGCCTGCGCGAAGCAGGTATGGAGTAGCCTGCAGCAGCGAGCGATGGCGCCAGGAAAAGTTGAATATTCGCTCGCCATCGCGTTGATAACGCAATTGCAGACTGCCTTCGTCGACTTCTCGATGGTGCTCGTTCCATTGTACGTCGGCGCTAAAACGCCAGTTTTGCCGCAGCCGGATATCCATCTCTCCCGCCAGGGCCGAAGTGTCGCTGACCGGTGAATACAACGGCTGCCATTGACGCAGCGGATCGGCGAGGCTGACGAGTCGGTCGCGGAAGTAGCGAATCTGGCCGAGACTGAAGCGGGCGCGCTCGCGTCCGTCGTTATCCAGCAGGCGGCTGGTTACGGCGATGCCGAGCCGGTCGGCGTCGGCGAAGCGGTCGCCGCCGCTGAAGCGGCGTTCGCGAAACAGTTGCGGGAATCCGAAGTTCAATTCGGAGGTGTCGAATAGCGGCAAGCTGCTTTGATCGCGATATTGCCGGTACAGGTAGTAAAGGCGCGGCTCTAAAGTTTGCGTTCCGTTTTGCCCGCCACTCTCCGTGTTGCGGGGGCGTTCGAAGATCAGGCCGCCGTCGATGCTGTAGCCCGCCATGTCCAGGCTCGGGTCCGCGGGGCTGCCGAGCGCCTGCCGGTCGAGTTCGTAACTCAGGTAATCGTAACTGGCCGCGGCGCGCAGAAACGAGCCGGGGGTTTCCAGCGCCCAGTCCAGTCGCGGTGACAGGTTGACGCGGCTGCCCGTGGCCAAGGCGCCATTGTCGATGTTTCTTCTTGAAATCAGGCTCTCGTCGAGTTTGCGGCCGAATTGGGCCGCCTGGCCTGCCAAACCGAGGCGCAGATTCGGACCGAGATCGATTCCGGTGCGAAAACGGAAATGCGGCAGGCGGTCATAGGGCTTGGCGATA
>JANQSV010000281.1 GCA_028279115.1 Pseudomonadales bacterium | reverse complement strand
CCCCCGCCGCCGTCGATGACGTCGAACGGGTCCAGGGTGTCCCGGCCGAGGCTGTCCGGCTCGGACACGATCCGGTCGTTCGCCGCGGTGCCCCGGATGTTGTCCCGCAGGTTGGTGAGATAAATCGGCGCCGCCGGGTCGAGCAGGTTGGCGATGTTGTCCCGGATGTCGCTCAGGCCGACCTCGCTGGTGATGTCGCTCAGCACGCGGCTGTTGGGGCCCGGCTGGCGCAACTCGACCGTGTAATAGGTGGCGACCTCGACCTTGTTCGCCAACCCGAGCGCCACCGCGCCGAATTCCGCGTACTGCGGATGCGCCGCGCCCTGCGCGTGGATCTCGCCCAGCGCGTTGATCGCCGCCAGCGCCACCGCGCCCCGCGTCATGCCGCCTTTCAGCAGCCCGACCACAATGTCCACCGCCGCGGCCATGACCGCCGCGGCAACATCTTCCCCGCCCATCAGGGCGGCGAGAAAATCCTCCGCGAATTCCTCGGGCGTCAGGAAAGTCGGGTAGGTCGTCTGGAACGCGTCGGAAGCCGCGATGTGGTTCGCCACGTCCTCCAGCGACATGCCGTCGTTGATCGCCGCGACCCATTCGTTGAGCAGATCGGTGCCCGGGGCCTGGCCCAGCATCACCACCGACAGCCCGATCAGACTGGTTCTGGTTTCAGCAGTAACCGCCATTTTCAGTACTCCTCGATATCAAGTTTCAAATTTCGTCGTGGCCGGGTTTGCGCAAACCGACCGCCAACTCGTCATGCGAGCATAAACAAGACACCCCGAAGCGCATGTGACTGTAATCACACAAGTCCGGGATTGCCAGCTTTGGAAGGCTGGCATCGCCTGTTGGCCCGCAAACTATCGGCGCTGCAAACCAGGCAGGACGAAGCACGAGCGGACTGGGGCGAGATGTTACTTTAATTGGCTGCGCCAAACAACTTTTAACGATTTTTGAAGGATTTATGCCGAAAAATTACTACGACCCATCATATAGTGACCACACCTGAAATTCGCACACAATATATAGAACCCGGAGATCGCACATTTAGACGTTCAAAGCGCCCGCCCAGGTATTTTCGGATCACCAGGCCACCTACGGCCTTGGCGACCACCTCGACGGTGGCTTGTGATTGTTTTTCGGGCATGTTGGGACCGGCGGCGCACAATTCCTTTATTCGTCTGCACACTATCGTTCGGCTTCTTCGGATTCGGGCTCCCGAATGGTTGGCTGACCGACTCGATAAAAGTGATCGAACGTCGATTACCACGATGCACACTACGACTCACCCCTTCCGGGAGCGGGCCGTTTCCCCGACTTGCGTCGTAAATCTGGCATTCCAGTTCGTCCCGCGCATGATCTTGCAGCTTGGCGGCAACTTCGAATGCCACCCGCTGGCTTCCCGCTGTGCCAAAGAAGTCCGGAGTGGATTCATGCTTTTTCTCCGGCACGGGATTCACTTCAAAGCCCGCCTCCAAGAGCCCCCCAAAAGTCCTGATTTCCGCCATCGCGGCCGAGGCGTTGTTGACGTCTTCCTGGTCAAGCAGCATAGGTTTCTTGCTCTCCAGCCACTTCTTGCCACCAACTGCCATCTCAATACGAACTACAGCTTCCTCCAACTGATAGTGCCCGGCATGTAGCGATTGTTGTTCCCCGACCAATGGGACCCAGACCGGATGACGCCGACCCGAGAACAATTGGCGCCTCGTAGATGCTCTTTCTCTCTTCGCACGAAAAGAGAGAAGCGAAATTCGGCAGCGGCATTCTCATCCAATCGCCTCCGCATTCCTGGACCATGCCAAATGCACCTTTTGCAGTTCGCTATTCCAGAACGATTGCTTGTCCGCCGTGTCGTGCCCCAGCGAACGCGCCAGTTCGAAGAATCCAGGACCGGGCATTTGGTCGCCCGACTTGTGCACTACCACAACAGACAGCATCCCACGACCGGCATAATGCTCCGCCGTTGAAATGTCGTCCAACATGTGAGCCAACTGCGGATCACGAGGTTTCAGATCGCAGTTCCTTATTTCAGCTACCAGATCCGAATAGGACATCAAACTCTCCTGCCAGCCGCCAAACCTTTACGACATTTTCTGTTGTTCCTCAATGAGTTCGTCCAGTTTCCCCCGCACCTTTTCCGTTATTTGGTATTCAAGCAATCCGCTCAATTCAGACCTGAATCGCCTATTTCTGCTCAATATCTCTCTTGCCTTGGGTTCGTTCTCCGGCTTTTTCAGATTCTTCAGCCCATACGGCCAGAACGCCAATCCATCGATCACGTACCAATACGTACGAAGCCTTCTACCGTTGGACCGGCGATTTCATCTACGATCCAGTCACAAAACTCCGCCCATTTTGCCGTTGCCGGTAAATACTCGTAACTTTCGAACAATCCCTGGTCCTTGAACGCATCCAGGATCGAATGGCGCAAATTCTCTCCGTCGACGAAAACACAAACCCTTTTTTCCATTCCATCCCCTCAAAATGCAGAAAGGCGAGGAGCCGAAGCCCCTCGCCTTGTTTTGTGCCTGGGCCGCACCCAGGCAAGATCGTAAAAGCGGCTCTGTTGCCGCGAAGCCAGTCTAATTGCTCTCCTGAACTTGTGTCAAACAATTATGCATCATCACCATCCCGCGCGGTTGGCGGGCACGGCGGCAAACGACCTTCGATTCGGGCTCCGCATTCGCCGACAGCGGAAATTTCCTTGCGCAGGCTGGCTGCGCCTGGAAATGCGCCGTCGTAACAATCTCCTCGCTAATTCGCCGGTTCGATCTTGAAGATGTGGTTTTCCAGTCTTAACAATCTTCCTTCAATGCCGTCCAGCCGGCGGTCGATTCCTTGCACGGTAGCCTCCAGTCCGGTCATGCGTTCGGATAGTTCGTCCAGTCTGCCATCTACCTGGTCGAACTCGTCGCCTATGCCTCGGTCCAGATAAATCACCGCCAGCAGCAGCATGACCGCGAACGGCGCGTTCTCTCCGGCAAGTGCGAACGTTGCTTCCATTACGCATCGTCCTCCTGCGGCGCGGCACTCTCGATGATTTCGGTATTGGCCGGCGCGGCGGGTTCCGCCCGTAGCGGCTGCGTGAAATATGCGAGCGCGGTGAGCAGCAGACCGAAAAGGCCGATCTGGATGAGGAGGAACTGGATAGTATGGCTGGCGAATTTCTTTTCTATAGTGGCTTCGAGTTTTTCGAAGCGGGCGTCTACGCTCTCGAACCGAGCGTCGATGCTCTTGAAACGGATGTCGAGCTCACCCTTCAGGATTTCGAGGCGCTCGTCCAGGTATTTCCGGGTCACCAGGCCGCCGACGGACTCGGCGAGTACCTCGACGGTGGCTTGTGACTGTTTTTCGGGCATGCCCGAACTCCTAAGACGCTGGCTGATCGCCAGCGTGTCCAACGAACGATCCATGATGCCCCTCCCGGCCGAACCCTGGTTCGCGCCGGCCGCGCCGCCGCGGCCATGCGCTTTAACGACTTTGCTTGACTCGCGCCAAAGCGTAGTCGGGGTTCCGCCAGAGAGCGCAATTTCAAGGAAATTTTATTGGGGCCGGCGCGCAATGGCCAGAAATCAAGGAAAATAGCTGTGGTGCCCCGTTCCAGACCGGGAATCCGGGACTTGCGCGGTTTTTAACGAAATCGGCGTGTGAGACGCGCTCATTGAGATCGAACGGGCGCGCGGCATCGCCGAGGCCAACAACATCATAAATTCCAGCCTCACCGCCGAGTATCTGCAACACGAGATCAACGTGGCGCTGCAGTCGTTCGCTACAAATGGCGGCGGCACCGTAGTGATTCCGGCCAATATGGAAGGGTTCAACCTTCTGTTAGGCGCCGACACCTTACGGCAAAGCCAATCCGAAC
>JANQSV010000404.1 GCA_028279115.1 Pseudomonadales bacterium | reverse complement strand
CCGGAACGGCTCAGCACATCGGCCATGAAACCGTTGTCGTTCGGGTTTTGGCGCCACCCAGACTGCAAGTTGATTTCAAAACCTTCGTAGTTGCGGTTGGTGATGAAGTTCACCACACCGGCTACCGCGTCCGACCCGTAAACGGCTGAAGCGCCTGAAGTTACCACATCCACCCGTTCGACGAGGGCGGAAGGAATCAAGTCCACGTTAACCGCCGATGAGAACGGGCTGCCGAATGGCAATCGCTTGCCGTCCATCAGCACCAGGGTTCTTACGGAATCGAGTCCGCGCAGGTCCAGCGTGGAAGTGCCCGTTGAACCGTTGGCGACCTGCGACGTTTGCGAGACAAAGACGTTCGGCAACAGGTTGACGATTTCCTCAACTCGAGTGACGCCGCGGTTTTGGATCTCCTCGGCCTGAAGTTGCAGCAGCGGAACAGACGATGAGATATTCGACCGGCTCAGCCGGGTTCCGGTTACCAAGACCTCCTCCAGTTGGGCCTCCTGATCCTGGGCCAGAGCGGTTTGCCCCATCCCGAGAACTACAAAGGCGCCGCTCAGCAGCGACACTAAAGCTTTGTTGGACAGCATTTCCATCCCCTCCAAAATTTTCCTGAGAATTTGGTATGCCCGAAAATGGGCGATGGCGCATTATTGCACACTCTTGCCAGATTCTGTCCACCTTTTTGACACTTTCGCATCGTTTGCACCCCGGACCCTAATAACACCGCCCCGCCGGCGCCGCCGTACGCTTCCGTGTGCCCGAACCCCAGCGACTCCAGATCCAGCGTGTCGATGAACGCGTCGATCGCGCGAACCGGATTGTCCCCGGACACATAGTCGTCCATACTAGGCGGAAACAGTGCAAACTGGCTGTGGGATTGCACTTCGCGATAGCGTCGCTCCGGCATCGCCGCATACCTCGTGGTTGACTGGAATGCCGGAAAGCATAGCACGCGGGTCGGATCGGAAACCCGGGGCGTGGAAATACTTTCACAGTCGCGAAACTTCAGAATCTCTTCGATAGATCCATGCCAGTTGATCCGCTGCCGCAGTCGGCGGATATTTTCTACGGCTGCAGTCCCGCTCTCCATTGACGGAAATGCGGCTTGGTGGGAAAATCCCCCTATGAAAACTGCTCGAGCGGACACAAAGAAGCGCGTGGTGCTTCCGGGCGTCAGGCCCGGAGACGTATTCGACGTTCAGCGCGACGGCGAGGAACGGTATGTGCTGGTCCGCTTGCATCGGCCCGCCGCAAAGCCGGCGATGAATCGCCAGGACTGCCTTGACGCGATCAGCCGATCTCCACTGTGTCCCACACTCTCCTGGAACGAACTTCGGCAGTTGACTCGCGAGCCGTGATTCTTCTGGACACCAATGTACTGATTTACGCTTCGCAAGACAGCAATCCGCATCGGAAATGGGCGCGCGGAACGATCGCTGACGCCGTGAGCGGAGACGGGGCTGGCGTGAGCGCAATCTGCCTCGCCGAACTCTGCGTTGGCGAGGCAGATCCTGCGCTGGCGGCGTCGCGTCTTCGCGATTGGGGTGTGTTGATCCTTGATGTGCCCGCAGCGGCGGCGGAGGTTTGCGCTCTCGCCTACCGCGAGTACCGGGAAAGAAGGCTGCGCCTGTCCGGCCATTCTTCGCCGCAGATCCCTTTGCCGGACTTTTTCATTGGCGCGCACGCGCAGACGATGGGATGGGCGCTGGCAACGGCGGATACCGCCCGTATCAAGACTTACTTCCCGTCGGTACGCCTGATCTCGCCGTAGATTCCGTGCGTAGCGAAGCGGATCGATTTTGCATTTCCGCTGCCGGAGCATTAAGATATGCGCCCTGATTTTCCAGCCCCCCGCCGGGGCTTGCTCAACAAGGTGCTCAATGCCTCAAGTAAAACTGAAAGAGAACGAACCCTTCGACGTGGCGCTGCGCCGCTTCAAGCGTTCCTGCGAAAAGGCCGGCATCCTGGCGGAAGTGCGCCGCCGGGAGTTCTACGAAAAGCCGACCTCGGTTCGCAAGCGCAAGGCGGCTGCCGCGGTCAAGCGCCATCAGAAGAAGCTCTTGCGCGAGAGTCGCAAGTTACAGCGTCAATTCTGATCGCCACTTCCTCAACATCCGCCCGCATACGGACATGAGCCCTTTACAGGCACAGCTTCGTGAAGCCATGAAGAACGCCATGCGCGCCAGGAACAAGCCGCGCCTGGAATCGATCCGTCTGGCGCTGGCGGAAATCCGCAAGGTCGAAGTGGACGAACGCATCGAGTGCGACGATACTCGGATTACCGGCATACTCGATCGCATGGTCAAGCAGCGCAGGGATTCGATCGCGCAATTCGAGGCGGGCGGGCGCGAGGATCTGGTGGTGAAGGAACAGGGCCAGATCGAAGTTCTGCGGGAATTCCTGCCCCAGGCGCTCAGCGGCGAGGAACTAAGCGCGATCGTGAACAATGCGATCGAGCAGGCCGGCGCGCAGTCCATGCGCGACATGGGCAAGGTAATGGGATTGATCAAGCCCCGGGTAACCGGACGCGCCGATATGGGCGAAGTCAGCAAACAGGTCAGGGAACTGCTGAACTGAGCTGCCGCCCTGCCGCCGCAAACCCCGCGCTGGCGCTGGAGTCCAGATGGCAGGTCTGATTCCGCAAAGCTTTATTGACGAACTGCTCAATCGCGTCGATATCGTCGAAGTGATCGACCGCCGCGTCACGCTCAAGAAAGCCGGCAAAGAGTACAAGGCCTGCTGCCCCTTTCACTCGGAGAAAACCCCTTCCTTTACCGTTCAGCCGGAAAAGCAGTTTTTCTATTGTTTTGGTTGCGGCGCCGGCGGCAACGCTGTTGGTTTCCTAATGAAATACCAAAACCTGGACTTTGCCGAGGCGGTGGAAACTCTCGCCAACGATGCCGGCATCGAAGTGCCGCGGCAGGCAAGTCCGGCACAGGCCAGACGCGGCGCCGAACAGCGCCCGCTGTTCGAATGCCTGGAACAGGCTAACAAGTTTTACCAGCACCAGTTGCGGCAACACCCGCAGCGCGACCGCGCCGTCGACTGGTGCAAGTCTCGGGGTATAAGCGGCATTACGGCGCGTGAATTTCAGCTAGGCTTTGCGCCATCAGGAAGGGAAAGCCCGTTATTGCATGCTTTGGGCGGAGATGAAAAGGCGCGAAGCACCTTGCTGAAAGCTGGCCTGATTATCGCCAAGGAAGACGAGAAGACCGCTGATTCAGGCAAATCGCGATTCTTTGACCGATTCTGGAATCGCGTCCTTTTTCCGATTCGCGACAACCGCGGCCGCACGGTAGGATTCGGCGGCCGAGTTCTCGGAGACGGTACGCCGAAGTACTTAAACAGCCCGGAAACGCCGGTATTCGAAAAAGGGCGCGAACTTTACGGTCTGTATGAGGCGCGTAAGCACAAGTTTGACAAGCTGCTGTTGGTGGAAGGCTACATGGATGTCATCGTCCTTGCCCAGGCCGGCATTCGCAACGCTGTCGCCACATTGGGAACCGCCACAAGTCCCTGGCAGATTCAACGTATGTTTCGCCACGTGCCGGAAATTGTATTCAGTTTCGACGGCGACGAAGCCGGCCGGCGGGCGGCCTGGCGCGCGCTCGAAACCTGTCTACCGGAGATTGCGGACGGCAAGAGCGCCAGGTTCCTGTTTCTGCCTGAAGGAGAAGACCCGGACAGCATGGTGCAAAAAGAGGGCAAGGAGAAATTCCTCGAACGGGTCGACGACGCACAGCCGCTGGAAACATTCTTCTTCGAACACTTGAGCGAAGATCTCGAAACCGCTTCGATCGAAGGCCGGGCCGCACTCAGCAGCAGGGCCATGCCCTTGATCCGCAAGTTGAAGGAAAGCGTATACCGGCAACTCATGATCGACCGGCTCGCGGAAATCACCGGCGTGGACAAGGAGACATTGCTCAAGCCCGCGCCCGCCGCGCGCAAGCGGGACAGCGACAGCGAACCGCCGCCCTGGCTGCGGGACGCGCCGGAATTGGAACCACCCCCGCATATGACCGAGTCCGGCGATTTTGGTGCGGACACACCCCGTCGCGCATCTTCCAAAGCCGGAGGTAGCCGTCCCGACAATAAGCTGATAGCCATCAAGCACTTGATCGGGCTGCCTGAGATTGCGCTGGAAAACAAGGATGAATTGACGCCGCTTGCGGAAACGGGCGACCCGGCCGAAAAGCTCTTGGCCGAGATGATTGAAAAAGTAAGGCGTAACCCCGATATAGATCGCTACGCGCTGATGGAATACAGCTACTCGATCGTCGACGTTCGGAACCAGCTTACGGATGTGCTTGAGGCGGAAAAAATCGAGCCCGCCGACAAGGAAAAGTTGAAATCGGAGTTTCTTCAGATTCTTGAAGAGTTGCTCGCCAGAAGTTCCAAAAAACTCCGGGGCAGGCAACTCAGAGATCAATTGCGCGCCAGAACTGCCGCTAAAGCGCATACGGAGGAATGATTCCTGATGTATTTTTTCAACAATTCTCATTATGACGAAGTATGGATTCTGCGGCTGCGCTTCGCTCCGCGCAGAATGACTTGTTTCCGGGTTTGCACGCTGTGAGTCGCCGTCTGGAGGACTGTGCGCAGCGGGCGTGCGAGGCAGGACGCCGAGCCCGAAGCCTACAAGGACGTATTCACGGCGTCCGCTGCACACAG
>JANQSV010000375.1 GCA_028279115.1 Pseudomonadales bacterium | reverse complement strand
ACGGAATGCAAGTGCCCGGTCGGCGGCGGCCGACAAGAAGCGAAGCTTCTTGAGGGGCGAGGCCAAGCGCCTATGAAGCGCAGCTTCATGCGCAGGCCGCGCGCCGCCGGGCTGTGCTTGGTGGCTGGCCGAACGACTTGCCAGGATGGCAAGGCCGCCTGCGGCTTGTAACAATCATGCCGGATTGTTAGTTTAAGCCGCCAAGGCGTGAAAATCACGCAAGAGAGAAACATTATGGATGCATTGTTCGGGTTGTTTTTCGTGTTGCTATTGCTGGTTCTGGGATTCGGCTTTTATTTCCTGCCCGCGATAGTGGCTTTCCATCGCAACCACCATAACAAAGTGGCGATCCTGGTCCTGAATCTGCTCCTCGGCTGGACTTTTCTGGGATGGGTCGGAGCATTGATCTGGTCTTTCATGCAGGTGAAGGAGTCATGAAATTTATCACCCGGATTCCTCTTTGCGGCGCACTGGTGCTGTTGACCGCGTTGCCGCACATTGCCATCGGGCAGGCATTGCAGCCGGCGGACCCGGCTTCGGTCGGCTTGGACGCGGCTAAACTGGAGCAAGTGACCGCTCGGCTGCAGCAGCACATCGACGACGGCGACATTCCGGGCGTGGTGGCGGCCGTCGCCCGCGACGGAAAACTCGTCTACTTTGAATCACTTGGCCGCTTTGATCTGGAGAATGACAGGGAGACGCGGCCGGACACGCTATTCCGGATCTACTCGATGACGCGGCAGGTCACCAGCGTCGCGGTATTGCAGCAATACGAGCAGGGCAAGTTCGAATTCGACGATCCGATCTCGATGTACCTGCCGGAATTCGCCGATCAGCGCGTATTGCTCGACCCCGGCAGCACCGACATTACCCAAACCCGCGAACGTGCCGGCGATATCACCGTGGCGCACCTGCTCACGCATACCTCCGGGCTCGGCTCCCGCAGTTCGGCGCTTTATCGCGAAAACAACGTGCGCGACAAATCGATCAGTCTCGACGAGATGACGAGCAATGCCGCCCGCATACCGCTGTTTCACGACCCCGGCACGGCTTTCCGCTATGGCATTCACGCCACCATCCTCGGCAAGCTCGTCGAAGTCTGGTCTGGCCAGCCGTTCGACGAATACCTGCAGGCAAACCTGTTCGAGCCTCTCGGCATGGACAGCACCATGTTCTGGGCCGAAGGCGAAGACGCCCAGCGGCTCGCGGTGGTCTACCGTCCAGCGGACGGTCGGCTGAATCCCTATCGGATCGAACAGGTGCCATGGACATCACGGCCGCCGCTGATCGAGGGCGGCGTCGGCCTGCTGTCGACGGCGCCCGACTTCATGCGCTTCAGCCAGATGGTGCTCAACAAGGGCGAACTCGACGGCGGGCGCGTGCTGCAAACCGAAACCGCCGAACTGATGTACGAGAACGCGGTCCCCGATGCCGCCATGCCCATCGGCGCGGGCGGATACTGGCTCGGCTCGGGCTGGACCCTCGGCGGCTTCAACGTGGTAATGGACGCCGGCGCTTACAACTTCCCGGTCAGCAACGGCATGATCTGGTGGGACGGCTCGGCGGCCACGCGCTATTTCATCGACCCCAACGAAAACATGATCATGGTAATCATGGGCCAG
>JANQSV010000273.1 GCA_028279115.1 Pseudomonadales bacterium | reverse complement strand
CCGATCACGGGCTGGGCATGCCCAGCCCCTACAGTTTCATGCGGTTCGGTTGCAGGGGCGAGGCATGCCTCGCCCGCCTGGATTCACGACGTCAACCATCCGCTATAATCCCCAAAACAAAAGCGTGGATTTGTTTTGCTCCCGAATTCAATGGCTTGCGCCATCGAATTCGGCGGCGCATCCATGTGCCGCAGGGAAGCCCAGATTTATCAGAGCTTCCTTAACATACTGAAAATTATAAATTTTATTTCATTGCCGGCCAACTCCGGGTTTGCCTGAACGCGGCCTGTTGTGAAACAATGGCCGCACTTTGAACGGGGAAACAAGACAGTGCTGGACTCGGCCGGATTCAGATCGAACGTAGGCATCGTAATCTGCAATCCCCGCGGGAAACTGCTCTGGACCAAGCGCATAGGCCAGAATGCCTGGCAGTTTCCCCAGGGCGGAATACAGCCTGGAGAGTCGTTCGAAGAAGCCCTGTACCGAGAACTGCTCGAAGAAGTCGGCCTGTCGCCGACTGATGTCGGCATCCTGAAACAGACCCGGGGCTGGCTGCGCTACCGGTTGCCGGAACGGCTGATCCGGCGGGGTCCGGGTACGCCTTGCATCGGCCAGAAGCAGAAATGGTTCCTGCTCGGCCTCGACAGCGACGACAGCCGGATACAACTCGACCGGTCCGCACAGCCCGAGTTCGACGGCTGGCGCTGGGTCAACTACCAGGAACCAGCGAGAAGAGTGGTGCAATTCAAGCGTGAGGTCTACCGGAAGGCGCTGACGGAGTTTCGCGGCGCGCGCGACAAATACGTCAACGCCCGCGCCGGGGAAAAGACAACGGCGCGGACCTTTCGGGTTTCGCCGGCAAACTGAAAGGAAATGGGCAAAGTGCGGGCCAACCGCCGGTAAAGCATGCTCGAAGAACTCCGCAGCATAGTTCAGGAAGTCAATACGGCGAAGGATTTGCAATCCGCGCTCGACATTATCGTCAATCGGGTGCGGGAAGCGCTCGGCACCCAGGTGTGTTCCATCTACCTGCTCGACAACGATTTCCATTGCCACGTTTTAATGGCCTCCGAAGGCCTGAACAAGGAAGCGGTTGGCAGGGTCAGTCTGGAGATCGGCGAGGGCCTCGTGGGCCTCGTAGCCAAGCACGCCGAGCCGCTCAATCTGCGTGACGCGCCATTGCATCCCAATTTCCGGTTCCTGGAAGAAACCGGCGAAGAGGAATTTCACGCCTTCCTCGGCGTACCCATCATCCACCATCGTTCCGTGCTCGGCGTACTCGTGGCGCAACATCGCGAGCGGCGCCGCTTCGACGAAGGCGAGGAAGCCTTTCTGGTTACCCTGTCCGCGCAATTGGCCGGGGTCATCGCCCATGCCGAAGCGACCGGGGCCATCGAGGGAATCAGCCCGTCCGGGCAAAGGATTTTCGATACGGCTTTCACCGGCGTTTCGGGCTGCGCGGGAGTCGCCATCGGCACTTCGGTCGTGGTGTCGCCGCAAGCGGATTTGAGTCATATCCCGGAGCGGATGGTCGACGACATCGAAGCGGAAATCGAGTTTTTCAATTCCTGTCTGAACGCGGTGCGCGAGGAAATGACGGAACTCAATATCCAGGTCGCGGGCAGACTCGCGGAAGAAGAGCGGCAGTTGTTCGACGCCTACGTGCACATTCTCGACGACGACGCGCTCGGCAACGAAGTGGTCGAACGCATCCGCATGGGACATTGGGCCCAGGGCGCGCTCTCCTACGTCGCGAACGAACACCTGCGCACATTCGAACTCATGGAGGACGAATACATGCGGGAACGCGCGGTGGACATCAAGGACCTGTGCGCGCGCGTGCTGGCCCATCTGCAGGAGGAAAAGCCGGAAAAGCCGGACTACCCCGAAGACACCATTCTGCTCAGCGAAGAACTTACCGCTTCGGTGCTGGTGGGGGTGCCGAAGGAAAAACTCAAAGGCCTCATTTCCGTCAAGGGCTCGGGCAACTCTCATGTCGCGATTCTCGCGCGCACCATGGGGACACCCACGGTCATGGGCGCGGTCGACCTGCCCTTTCATCAGCTCGACGGCAAGCAGTTGATCGTTGACGGCTACAAGGGCGAAATCATCACCAACCCTTCGGAGCATCTGCTCGAACAGTTTCGCGCGACGATTCGCGAACAGGAGGAACTGACCCGCGGACTGGAAGGGCTGAAGGACCTGCCTTGCGAAACGGCGGACAAGCACCGGGTTTCGCTCTGGGTAAACACCGGGCTCATGTCCGACGTGCTCCGCTCACTCGACCAGGGCGCGGAAGGCATCGGCCTGTTTCGCACCGAGGTTCCGTTCCTGATCGCCGAACGCTTTCCCAGCGAGCAGGAGCAGACCGAACTCTATCGCGAACAACTGGAGACTTTCGCACCGAAGCCCGTGACCATGCGCACGCTTGATATCGGCGGCGACAAGGCGCTGTCCTATTTCCCCATCGAGGAGGCCAATCCGTTTCTCGGCTGGCGCGGCATCCGCGTAACCCTCGATCACCCGGAAATCTTCACGGCCCAGGTGCGCGCGATGATGCGGGCGAGTATCGGTCTGGACAACCTGCAGATCATGTTGCCCATGGTCAGCAACGTGCGCGAGGTCGAAACCGCGATCGGCCTGATTCGCAAGTCCTGGCACGAACTGTTGCAGGAAGGTGCGGAACTGCCTTTCCCGCCCATCGGGGTGATGATCGAATTGCCCGCGGCCGTGTATCAGACCCGGGCGCTGGCGAGCAGGGTGGATTTCGTGTCGATCGGCAGCAACGACCTGACGCAATACCTGCTGGCGGTCGACCGCAACAATCCGCGCGTTGCGAACCTGTTTTCCTCCTACCATCCAGCGGTGCTGAACGCCTTGCAATTCGTGGTCGATCAGGCCCATGCGGAAAACAAGCCGGTCAGCATTTGCGGCGAGATGGCCGGCAACCCCGGCGCCGCCCTGCTGCTCGTCGCCATGGGCTTCGATATCCTGTCGATGAACGCGGCCGCGCTGCTGAAAGTGAAATCGGTCATTCGCAGCATGACCCTGGAAGCGGCGCAGAACCTGCTGCGCAAGATCATGCGAATGGAAGACGAGCAACTGATCCGCAATGCCGTGGATATGGCGCTCTACGAGGCCGGCGTCGACCGCCTGCTGCGCTCGCAGCGAATTAACTGACCATAGGTCATTCTGCGTGGAGCGAAGCGCAGTGACTCAGGGCATCCATGCCCTTCGCCCCTGCGGGGCAGCGCCGCGCACTGTCCAAATTGGCAATCCTGCCAATTTGTCGCAGAATCTCGTCAGATCCTGCACCGCCTCAAAGAGATTCCGCGACTGCGCGCGGAATGACGGAGCCACACCCGCCCATATCGGACATGGGCAAGGGCTGAATGGAGAAGTTGAAGAAATGGCGTTCGGTGACCTCGCCTTCGGCATTGTAATTCTGTTCGGAAAAGCGGCACAGGCCGTCGCCCTGGCGGACCAGGACGCTGATGCAGCGAGTGCCGTAGCCGCCGGGCTGAGCGGGGATGAACATCGAAGACAACCGGCTTTCCTGCTCATCCGGAATTCCCGTATCCGGCAGCTCGGCAACATCGGCCATGTTCTGATCGCGCATCTGTTCGACAAGCAGATCGCTGTTAATGGCCACTCCCCGGGTGAACAAGGCCGCCATTTTCTCCTTGCCCCGCGAGACCTTCGGCCATCCCGAGCCTGGCGGGCCATTGGACAGTCCGATGATTTCCGAACCGGCTTCGTGGATGCCGGGGGCGCGATTGCTGGCGTAATACAAGGAATCAAGGTCTCCCACGATCAGGTTGAATCCGGCGTACTCATCGAACCGGGAAGCCCTTTCCGCGAGATATTCCGCGGGCGGCAATTCGCCGCTGAGATAGTCGAGCGGCAATTCGCCCCGCGACCGGGAGCCCGCGCCGTCGCCGCCGGCTTCGCGGACATTGGTCACCGCGGCGAAGCGGCCGTCAAGGCCGACCCCGAGCCAGGTGCCTCCCGCGGACAGGTCGCGGCCTGCGATAATGGACCCGTTCGGCCACATGTGCGCCTGACGCGTCGGTCTGTCGAAGAATTCGTCGCGGTTCGCCGCCAGCACGAGCGGGTATTCCGGCGACATTCGATGGGCAATGACGATCAGGCACATGGTTCGCAATACTAGCCGCTTTGCCGCGGCGGTGGAACGAATTTTTTGACACTCACCAAGCTCAAACGGAAACAGAAACATGAAATTTCACAAGCAGAACTTCCACGTCGGCGAGCGGGCCGGCGCGGCGCCCGAGCCGGGCCAATTCGAGCCCGGACCATTCCGCAAATCGCGGCCGCCCGAACCGCTGCACTTCGAGGTGAACCTGGTGGCGCAGGCACACGACAAACAGCAAAAGACCGGTACGGTCCAGGTCAATATCCCCGGCTTCAGCCCGGTCACCCTGTATTGCGACGAGCAGCCGCCCGTCGGCGACGACCAGGCGCCGCCGCCACTGGCCTTCTTCGCGGCGGGAATCGGCTTCTGCCTGATGACGCACATGACCGACATACTCAATACCCGCAAGATCGAGGTCACCTCCATGCGACTGGAACAACGCGTGCGCTTCATGACCAACCTGGGAACCATGCGCGAACTCGGCTATCGCACCGAGGGGACCTGCGAAGCGGTGGAAACCCACGTCATCATCGACAGCCCGGAAGCGCCCGAGAAAATCCATGCCTTGCTGGAAGAGGCCGAAGGCGCATGCATGGCCCACCACGCCTTGCGCAATCCGATTCCCTGGTCCACCCGGCTGGTGCATAACGGCGTCGAAATCGACTCGCGCGGCAGCGGCGACTGATTGCAGGGGCGGCGCATGCATTCGCCGGTGCGTGATACCATCGCCAAAGCGTTTTTGGACCTGCCGCAAGATGCTGACCTTTCCGGACTTCGACCCAGTCGCCTTTTCCATCGGCCCGCTGAGCATCCATTGGTACGGGATCATGTACATCGTCGGCTTCGGCGCCGCCTGGTACCTGGGCAGCCTGCGGGCGCGGCGCGGCGGCTGGAGCGCCCAACAGGTTTCCGACCTCGTGTTCTATTGCGCCCTCGGGGCGGTGGTCGGCGGTCGTCTGGGCTCGGTATTTTTTTACAATTTCGACCGCTTTCTCGCCGATCCCGTGTGGCTGCTCCGCGTCTGGGAAGGCGGCATGTCGTTTCACGGCGGTCTGCTCGGCGTCCTGCTCGCGAGCTGGCTTTACGGACGCAGAATCGGGCGGGACTTCTTCGCGGTAACTGACTTCGTGGCGCCGGCGGCGCCCTTGGGCCTGGCCGCGGGTCGGCTCGGCAACTTCATCGGCGGCGAGTTGTGGGGACGGCCCACCGAACTGCCATGGGGCATGGTTTTTCCCCACGTCGACGCCTTGCCGCGGCATCCTTCGCAGCTCTACCAGGTGGCGCTGGAAGGCCTCGCGCTTTTCGTGCTGGTCTGGTGGTTCTCGTCGCGACCGCGGCCGAAATACGCGGTGTCGGGCATGTTCCTGCTCGGCTACGGTTTCTTCCGCTTCGTCGTTGAATTCGCCCGCGAACCGGACGCGCATATCGGCTTCATCGCCTTCGACTGGATGACGATGGGTCAACTGCTATGCGTACCCATGCTCGTCTTCGGCCTGTTGCTGCTTTGGCTGTCGCGTTCGCAGCCGGCGCCCGAATCGGTGTCCCGCTGATGCGCCAGTACCTGGATTTATGCCGCAAGATCATCGACGAGGGCGAATGGGTCGCCAACGCGCGCACGGGAAAGCGCTGTCTCACCTTGATCAATGCCGACCTCGAATACGACGTTGCGAACAACGAGTTTCCCCTGATCACCACTCGCAAAAGTTACTGGAAGGCCGCGGTCGCGGAACTGCTCGGCTATCTGCGAGGCTATGACAACGCGGCCGACTTCCGCGCCCTGGGCACGAAAACCTGGGACGCCAACGCCAACGACAACCGCGAATGGCTGGAGAATCCGGTGCGCAAGGGCGAAGACGACATGGGCCGGGTATATGGCGTGCAAGGTCGCCATTGGCGCAAACCCGACGGCGGCGGCGTGGACCAGTTGCGCCGCATCGTCGATCACCTGTCGGCCGGCATTGACGACCGCGGCGAGATTCTCACTTTCTACAATCCCGGCGAGTTGCACCTGGGCTGCCTGCGGCCCTGCATGTATTCGCACACTTTTTCATTGCTGGGAGACGAGCTGTACCTGACCAGCTACCAGCGCTCCTGCGATGTTCCCCTCGGCCTGAATTTCAACCAGGTGCAGGTATTCGTCCTGCTCGCGCTGATGGCTCGCATCACAGGCCACCGGCCGGCGCGGGCCTGGCACAAGATTGTCAATGCGCATATCTACGAAGACCAACTCGAACCGATGCGCGACGTGCAATTGAAGCGCGAGCCTTATCCGCCGTCCCGCCTGCATATCAATCCCGATATCAAGTCCCTGGAAGATCTGGAAACCTGGGTCGGCCTGGATGACTTCAAAGTGGAAGGCTACCGGCATCATCCGCCGATCGCCTATCCGTTTTCGGTATAGGCGAGCCGGCTGGAAACGAAAATGGAAATTGCGCTGATCTGCGCCATGGCGGGCAATGGAGTCATCGGCAACAACAACATGTTGCCCTGGCGCCTGCCCGAAGACCTGCGGCATTTCCGCCGCACGACCATGGGCCATAGCATCGTCATGGGCCGCAAGACCTGGGAGTCGATCGGCAGACCGCTGCCGGGCCGCACGAATATCGTGGTTACCAGGCAGCCCGAATACCAGGCTGAAGGCGCGAGCGTTCGCGGCTCACTGGAAGCGGCGCTCAAGCTGGCGGAAAACATCGCCGCCATCGACGGCGCTGAACAAACTTTTGTAATCGGCGGCGCCGAACTGTACCGCCAGGCCCTGCCCCTGGCCACTCTGTTCCATCTCACCAGAATCCACGCCGAAGTGCCTGGCGACACGGTATTGAGCGGCTTCAATGAATCCGAGTGGCAGGAACTTTCCCGCGAAGACTTCTCCCGCGACAACGAAAACCCCTTCGACTACAGCATCTGCCTACTCCGGCGCAGCCGAAGCGCTCCCCCCTAACGTCATTCCGCGCGGAGCGAAGCGGAGTCGCGGAATCTCTCCGGGTTCCACGCCATACCAACGAGATTCTGCGACTTCGCGCAGAATGACATCGGTCGATTCAGGAGATTGTTGACAAAAATACCTTGTGAAATATCATTTTTACTGATATTTATACAGGCATTTTCAGCAAGAGAATCGCCATTTTCATGCCTGAAGCGCTTAAAAGACAGGAAATTACCTATCTGAATGCATGGCTTGAGCAGCCCGGGCGGAAGCCTCTCGTGATTCGCGGCGCGAGGCAAGTCGGCAAGTCGACGCTGGTCCGCGAACTCTCAAAGTCGGCGGACGCGCCGCTCGTCACCGCGAATCTGGAGCGCAATCCGGAATTGTGCGCGGCATTCGAGCACGGCGACCCGCGCCGCATTCTCTCCATGCTCGAATTGCTGACCGGCCAATCTATCGAACCGGGAAAAACCCTGCTGTTCATCGATGAGATTCAGGCCTCGCCCGATGCGCTGGCCGCTCTGCGTTATTTCCATGAGGAAATGCCGAACCTGCGCGTTGTGGCGGCAGGCTCCCTGATGGAGCTTGCCCTCGCTGACACCCGTTTTTCCATGCCCGTCGGCCGCGTGGAATACATGCACCTCGGACCCATGACGTTCGAGGATTTCGTCGAAGCCGTGGGCGATGCGAAACTGGCGAAACACTTGCGCGAAGTATCCATTGCCGATCTGGAATCGGCCTTACCGGAACCGGTTCATCGAAAGTGCTTGGAATTGCTCGCGCAATACTGGGTCGTCGGCGGACTTCCGGAAGCGGTGGCCCGCTATGCCGAGTCGGTGGCGGACGATGCGTCCGCCTTGTCCCGCGTGCATCGAGTGCAACAAAGTATCGTCGCGACATACCGGGACGACTTCGACAAATACAGTCATGGACAAGCCCGGGACCGAACGCGAATGGTGTTCGACGCGCTGCCGGGCATGGTCGGGCGCAAGTTCAAGTACGCCCAGGTCAGCCGGGACCACCGGGCAGCCGAATTGGCCGACGCACTGTCCATGCTATGCATGGCCAGGGTGGCGCACAAGGTATTGCACTCCGCCGCCAACGGGCCGCCGCTCGCCGCCGAGGCGAACCCGCGTTCCTTCAAATGCCTTTATCTCGACGTTGGATTGATGTGCTCGGCCCTGGGCCTCAACCTTCTCGACCTCGGCGGAACGGACATGACGCTGGTGAACGGCGGTGCCATGGCGGAACAGTTTGTCGGACAACAATTGCTTTTCGGCGGCGCGCCTTTTGAGACGCCCCAGCTCTTCTACTGGTCCCGCGAGGCGCCAAGCGCGTCCGCGGAGGTGGATTACGTCACGGTCTCTAGAAACGTGGTCGTCCCGATCGAAGTCAAGGCCGGAACTTCCGGTTCCCTGCGCTCCCTCCATCGATTCCTGAAGGAAAAGCGCAGGGATTTCGCATTGCGGTTCAACGCCGACCGTCCCAGCCTGTTGCGGGACACCAAAAAACTCGCCGACGGCACGCCGGTCAACTACCGCTTGTTGTCGCTGCCCCTATACCTGGCAGGACAGTCCCGGCGCCTGATCGCGGAATGCCTTGCCTGAAATCTTCAACATTTCTTGGCGGTGGTTAAACCGGCTCACTGTCGAGAAACAAACGCACTGCAGATCGCGCTGAGCATGTCAGCAATTGGCGCGACTTCGTATGCGGCACGTTCGGGAACACCTTCACATCGCGCCGGAAATGCGCCGCCAACATTGCCGCTTGGCTTGGCGAAACACCTCCGCGGACGCTTGCGCGACTCGGCAACATCGCATTCAAACGCACTTCCGACAGCTTATACGCTGTCCACGATCATTTGCACAATGACATCACCTCCGCCCAATTCTATGTCGGTGGCCGTTCCCAGAGTCAGGACCATCTCGGGCTCCACGGTTTGGTCGTTAACGCTAATGCTTCCCACGATGCGAACCGTGTTCGGCGATTCGCCGGGATTGACTACCATGATCAATCCAACCGTCACGGGTTCCGGGGCGTCGCTGTGCTGAGTCACTACAAATGGTGAACTTGAGGATGCCTTGGTCGTTAAGTTCGAGATCGCGACACCTCTGTCGTATACGGTCGCCGTCACCTCGAACGCGTCAGGCCCCGCCTCGTAACAGCCAGCCAGCAACGCGATCATAATGGCGGTGAGGTATTTCATTGCTTTCTCCTCTCTTGCAATGACGATGTTCGATCATATTACTCCCCGGCAGCAAACACTGTCATGTCGAATCAACCACTTTCTTCGCCAGATCGATCCCTACCAGTTCTCATATAGAGTTATTTAAATCTCCTGTTTCCCTGATCGTGAAAAATCTTGAGGTGGTGCAATTTTGAAACTTGTTTTGCAAAGTGAAGAAGCCGAATGCGGTCTCGCGTCGCTGGCCATGGTGGCCCAGCACCACGGCCACAAGATCGACCTGAACGCGATGCGGTAGCGGTTTGGGTCATCGCTCATGGGATCCCGTCTGCGGGACATGATGAAGATCAAAGAACTGCGCAGCCGGATCGGGTCCGTACAGGCGGAAGTCGCGTCGCTGGAAACACAGCGGCAAGTGCTTGCCGAACGCATCCGCACCGCGGACGCCGCGCTGAAACGATTCGAGTTGCTGGCGAGCCGCGATGTGGCTTCACAACATGATGTGAAGCGGCAACGGGAGACCGTGCTCGCCCTGCGGCAGTCCGATGAACAGATGGCCCAGCGGATCGAGATCAAGCTGGGAGAATTGGCGACCCATCGACTGCGCCCCGAAGGCGTACCGGCCAGCGCGGTCCGCCGCCTGCCCGGAACGCCTT
>JANQSV010000358.1 GCA_028279115.1 Pseudomonadales bacterium | reverse complement strand
CATTCGCTGCTCGATACTTTTCTCGTCGGATACGGACTCAGCAACAAGGAAGGCATAGCCTTGATGTGCCTGGCCGCAAGCCTGCTGCGGATTCCGGATCACGCCACCGCCGAGCGGCTGATCGCAGACCGGATCGGGCTGGCGGACTGGGCCGCCCATGCCGGCAAATCGGGCTCGCTGCTGGTAAACGCTTCCACCTGGGCGCTGATGCTCGGCAGCAAGCTGGTCGAACCGGAGCGCGAATTCAGCCGCGATCCGAAATCCTGGCTCGGCGGCCTGAGTCATCGCCTCGGCGAGCCCGTGGTGGAAACCGCCATGCGCGCCGCCATGGGCATCCTCGGCCGGGAGTTCGTGGTGGGCTCGACCATCGAAAAAGCCTTGCAACGCAGCCGCCCCGGGGAAAAGCATTCCTGGGACATGCTTGGAGAGGCGGCCAGGGACGCCGCGACCGCGAATCGTTATCGGGCAGCGTACCGGCACGCCATCGACGCCGTTGCGAAACTCGGCAAGGAAGCCGGAGTGGTCGATCCCTCCATATCGATCAAACTGTCGGCCTTGCATTCGCGGTACGAATACAGTCAGCGCGGGCGGGTCGTCGATGAACTCGTTCCCATCGCAGCGGATCTGTGTCTGGCCGCGGCGGCGGGGGGAGTGGCAATCACCATCGACGCGGAAGAGGCCGACCGGCTGGAACTGTCGCTGGAGGTATTCGAACGCCTGCTCGAGAACGTCGAGGCCGCCGAAGCGCAACTCGGATTTGTGGTGCAGGCCTACGGCAAGCGCGCCCTGCCCGTGCTCGACTGGCTTTCGGCGCAGGCCCGCGCTCATGGTCGCCGCATTCCCGTGCGCCTGGTCAAGGGCGCGTATTGGGACGCGGAAATCAAACACGCCCAGGCGCACGGCTATCCGGGTTTTCCGGTCTACACCCGCAAATGCGCAACCGATCTCTCCTGGCTGGCATGCGCCGCGATGATATTGCGGCGATCCGACACGCTTTACGGGCAGTTCGCCACCCATAACGCCCATAGCATAGCGGCGGTCATGCATCTCGCCGGCGACAATCGCGATTTCGAGTTCCAGCGGCTGTACGGAATGGGCACGGCGCTGTACGCGGCGGCGGCACGCGAGTTCGAAGACTTGCCCGCGCTTCGCACCTATGCTCCGGTTGGGAACTACGACGACCTGCTGCCCTACCTCGTGCGCCGCCTGCTTGAAAACGGCGCCAACAGCTCTTTCGTGCATCGCCTGCTCGATGACCGGCTCGATGCCGGGGAATTGGTGCGCGACCCGATCGCCGCGGTCCGCAAGGCGAATCCCGCGGCGCATCCGCGTATTTCCCCGCCGGCGGATGTTTTTGCGCCGCGACGCAATTCCAGCGGCGCCGACCTGACCAGCGACGCGGTAGTGGCTGAATTTCGAAATGCCTGGGAGAAGTCGCGCAAGCGGCGCTATGCGGCGACTTCCCTACCCGTTTCGGAAGACGGCGCCGTCGCGGCCGCGGCCGTCTTGAGTCCCGCCGACCGCAGCGACTTCATCGGCGAAGTCCGGCCGAGTTCCGAAGCCCATATCGAGGCCGCCTTCCGGCGCGCCGCCGGAGCGCAGTCGGACTGGGACAAGATCGGCGGCGACGCGCGCGCCAACCTGCTCGAACGTTTCGCCGGCAACCTGGAATCGCTGCGGCCCGAACTGGTCGCGATTCTCTGCCGCGAGGCGGGCAAGACGATTCCGGACGCCGTGGACGAAGTGCGCGAAGCCGTGGATTTCTGCCGCTATTACGCCGCTCAGGCGCGGGAAAGATTCGGCGGGGGCATCGCCCTTCCCGGCCCCACCGGAGAAAGCAACGAACTGAAGCTCGGCGGCCGCGGCGTTTTCGTTTGCATCAGTCCGTGGAATTTCCCGCTGGCGATTTTCTGCGGCCAGGTCTGCGCCGCGCTTGCGGCCGGCAACACCGTCCTCGCCAAGCCGGCCGAGGAAACGCCGATCATCGCCTGCGAGGCCGTGCGGCTGTTGCACGCGGCGGGAGTGCCGGATGAAGTCTGCAATCTGCTGATCGGCGACGGCTCGGTGGGAGAGCGCATGGTGAGGCATCCACTGAGCGCCGGCGTCGCGTTCACCGGCAGCACCGGGACCGCGCGCGGGATCAATCAGGCCATGGCGGAAAAGCCGGGCCCGATCACCCCGCTGATCGCCGAAACCGGAGGCCAGAACGCCATGATCGTCGATTCGACAGCCTTGCTCGAACAGGTCACCGATGACGTGATCCGCTCGGCTTTTCTCAGCGCCGGTCAGCGCTGTTCGGCCTTGCGCGTCTTGTACCTGCAGGAAGATATCGCCGATCAGGCCATCGCCCTGATTCGCGGCGCGATGGACGAACTGCGCATCGGCGACCCGTCAAGAATCGAAACCGACCTGGGTCCGATCATTTCGGAAAACGCCGCCGGGGCATTGCAAGCGCATATCGCCAATTTGCGGAAACAGGGGCGGCTCCTACATCAGGCGGCGCTTGCCGCGGAATGCGAAAACGGTTGTTTCGTCGCGCCGACCCTGGCGCGCATCGACAAGATCGGAGAACTGGAACAGGAGCATTTCGGCCCGATTCTCCATGTCATTCGTTTCAAGGAGCGGGATTTCACGAGCGTGCCGCTGGAGATTGATCGATCCGGCTACGGTCTGACCTTCGGCATCCACACCCGCATCCAGTCGCGCGTCGAGCAGGTCGCCGCCGCGGTCGGCGTGGGCAACGTCTACGCCAACCGCAACATGATCGGCGCCGTGGTGGGCTCCCAGCCTTTCGGCGGCCGCGGGCTGTCGGGCACGGGGCCGAAAGCCGGCGGACCGAATTACCTCCCGCGCTTCGCCACGGAACGGGTCGTTACCATCAATACGGTCGCCACCGGCGGCAACGCCGAATTGCTCTCGCTCGACGACGCCTGAAACGCGCGAAAACCCTTCCTGTTCGTCATTCTGCGCGTAGCGTAGCGAAGTCGCAGAATCTTCTTGCGCAAATTCCATTCCATCTGGGACATTGCGCTTTACCGAATTCGGTTCTCGTGAGTGATCCGAGCGGAAAGTTTCAGAACATGAAGGCGTACAGTACCTGCTCATGCAAGCCGGCAGCGTCCGCCGCGGACTCCCCGGCCAACTCGTGGCGCTGCGCTTGCCCTGAGCGATGAAAAACCACGTGGCAACATAAGTGTCGTGTCTTTCGTCACGATCTTAGTTGGAGTCGTGGCTATCGTTCGATTCGGAAACCTCATCGTCATCCTGGTCGTCGATCCAAACGCCGTAATGCCTTCGGTGCATGAATTCGGCATAAATTCTGGGAATTAAGATCAGCATCAGATAGCCGACGGACAAGGTGACAACGGTTTCGGAAATCGTTTCGTCGGCCAGCCGCGAGAAGAGAATTCCCGCTGGAAACATCATGAGCAAAATCAATTGCGTATCGAGGCGGGAGAAACCGAGATAACGATGATTGTTCCGGTCCCAGATTTTCAGCGGGAACAAGGAAAAACTGAGCAAAATGAATATGTTCCAACGTTCAAGAACATAGCTGATCCATCCGAATAACCCCCCCATAATCTGTACCTGTATAAAACTTGCGAGTTGGCCTCAAGCGTTGGTAAACGTGGAATCGAAGTCTGGATACACGCACCGCAGCGCCGCTCCGGCTATCGGCTTGGCCCAGTCCGGCATATCCGCCACGGGCGGCTTGCTGAATTGATCGTCCACCAAGTGCAGCAGCACGAGCGGAGAAGGCTTGCCTTTCCGTAACGGCGCGGAGTTATCGATCACAAAAAGCCGGTGGCATACCGGGATCAGAGTGACCAGATTCGAGATGGACGACAAATAGCGCTGGCGTATTATTTCTGCGGGGACATCGTGCCCTCCCCGACGTACTCTCGCGGCGACGCGAGCGATATGCAAGTCGATCGAAGCCAGGCCACAATAGAAGACGCTCACTTGACGCCCCTTTTCGATCGCTTCGTGGAGTTTGTTGGTGATCGAATTGCCGCCCAGAGTGGTTTCCAAGGTATACGGGTCGCCAGCGTCTATCGCCTGGGACAGTTGGCCAAACCCGATCTTCCACGCGGAGGCATTGGCTTCATCGAGGCTTAACGTGGAATCTTGCTCACGCAACCGCTTCGCAGCCTCGTCGGGATTGAAGTACTCACCGCCTCGGTCTCGCAGCCTGGAGCCCACGACAGAACTTTTGCCCGCGCCATTTACGCCGGCGATGACGGTAATCACCGGGCGTTTTCCGTTGCTCCCGGACGGTGGCTGTTGGCCAAATCCTCACCCGTTACTGAAAAAAGCGCCTCTGAAGCGGCGCGGGACCGCTCCGATGTGATGCGTAAGTAAAGTGCATCGAAATGGCCCAGGGAGTCTTGCATGTCGATTCTTGCCTGGGCCACCACCAGAGCTTCGAGTTTTTCCCGCATCTGGCGCATTTCTTCGTATTGCTCGGGAGTGATAACAACAGCTTTCATCCGCTTGCGAATGGAAACGGCCAGCACTTTCGGGCCGTCTTTCCCACCCAAAGCCTTCAACTCTTTCTGGATATTTCTCCCGAATTCAGCGCCGCTCATGAGCCTGCAAGATTGGGCCGGCCGCATCCATCCGGTGCGACTTATCAGACTCCGCAGAGCACGGAAGGTTCGGCCTACGCTCTCGCCGAATGCGCCGCCGACGGCGTCAGCCGCCGCAGTCTGATCTTGCGGATGCTGTGTCACGGAATCATACCCATACCATTTGATTAGGAAAATGGCACTTAAGTTACGAAGTGCCAAATATAACACAGACCGCGAAAGAGAAGAAATCGCGCTCCGTCTATACAAGTCTGGTCCGGTTGCGCTATCGCATCTTCTTCGGGCTAGTACCTGACCCGATTGTCCTTGAAACTCAGCCAAACGCCTTTTCGAACACGGTGATGAATTTCGGCCTGAATTCGTGGTATGACGAAAAGTAGGGCGCAACCGATCAACATTGTCGCGGCAGCCTCGGCTCCCGTTTCTCCGCGCAGCCAAGCGAAAAAACAACCCCCGGCCAGCAGCGCGGGCATCAAGATCAGCATCCTGGCCTGCTTGAAGCCGCGATACTCGCCTGTTGCGTAATCAGAAACCGTCAACGAAACGGCAGTCAGGGCGGAAACCAGAAACCACCCCCACCTGCTCAGAAACTCAACGAACAAATCCATAACATTTTCACTCCAAACTATCTAGAAATTAGATCGTGTCCTACTGCCCAACCAAAGATGCGGAGCCCGCCTTCAACAGGCCCCGCCAATCGGGTCGCGATTCGCGATCCGATGATTTTTGTTTGGATCCTTTGATTCTATCGTCAACTGCCGTAAGGGATCACAGGAACGGGCTTCCTTCCCTCAAAGTAGTCCTGTGCCTTGTAAGTCGCGTACCCTATCCCAATGGCCACCCCAACAAGCGCCACCGCACCCAACGGTCCGGTAAAAGGAACCATGGCAAGCGCGAGACTTGATGCCGTTCCACCCGCACAGCCCATGATTCCACCGAGTACACCATTATCCTGCGTAACGGCTCCTGTGCCGCAGCCGGCCGCAACCCCGACGCCGAGAAATCCACCGCTCACCTGCTCCATCTCATCAATCGTAAGTTCTCTCATGTCGTACTCCTGTTTTGGATTAAAAGTTTGTCTTGCGGACAAACCATAAGTCCGATTTGAGAGAAGCACCGAATTTCCACCGAAAAAAGTTTCGCGTCCGAAACGCGGCGCGAATAATGTCCTGCTCCGGGGTCGCGGAACGCGAATCGCCCTCTTGGGGATATAGACCTCAGGCGGTCGGGGATTCTTTCAGGCCGAGTTCGGCGATGCTGATTTCGCGCATGCGGAATTTCTGCACCTTGCCGGTGACGGTCATGGGAAAGTCGTCGCTG
>JANQSV010000292.1 GCA_028279115.1 Pseudomonadales bacterium | reverse complement strand
AGTCAGGCGATGGTGGAGGCGGGTTTCGGCGAAGCCTCACTCTTTGAAGCGCTCGTGCAGGCGGCGCATCCCGCCGAGCCAGCGGTCGTAATCATCGGTCTTGCGCCGCATGTAGGTCAACACTTCCGGGTGCGGCAGGCACAGGAAGCGTTCTTCCTCCAGCGTTTCGATCACCGAATCGGCGAGTTGCTCCGGTTCGAGCATGCCGTCGAGTCCGGCGACGCCGCCGTCGGTGTTCGCGGTCATCCGGGTGCGCACCGCCTGGGGGCAAAGCAGGGAAACGCGGATGCCGCGCTTGCCGTAAGTGATCGAGAGCCATTCGGCGAAGCCGACGGCGGCATGTTTGGTTACCGAATAAGGCGCCGAACCCACCTGACTGAGCAGACCGGCGGCCGAGGAAGTGTTGAGCAGGTAGCCTTCGCCCCGGGCCAGCATGCCCGGCAGCACCGCCCGCGCCGCATGGACGTGGGACATGACATTGATATCCCAAATGCGTTGCCAGTCGGCGCTGGAGACTTCTTCCCCGCCCGGCGTGAAAATGCCGGCGTTGGAGCAGAAGAGGTCGATCTGGCCGTGGGCTTCGAGGGTGGTATGCGCCAGGCGCGACACGTCTTCTCCATTGGCGACGTCGGCGCGCACACCCAGCACCCCGGTCTGGCCGGCGATGTCCGCCACGGTGCGGTCGATGCCTTCGAGATTGATGTCGGACACCACGACCGCGCGGGCGCCTTCGGCGGCGAAACGCAGGCAAAGCGCCCGACCGATGCCGCTGGCGCCGCCGGTGACGACTACGACCTTGTCACGCACTTTCATTGGCGGCTTGCCTCTACTGGAGCGCGGATTCACGCTTGCCGGTTACGCCGGCAAGGCGCTCTTCGATAATCTTCTCCGCACGATTGCCCGGCCAGTGTACGCGCCCGCCCCCCGCCGCGCAAAAGCGAAAGCCGGAAGTAACAAAGAGTTACGCCGGGCGCCGCGGCGCCCGTGTTATATTTGCGCGTCGCAAAATTGATCCACCCTTGAATTCGGAGAGATACATGAATCGGAGAATGCTGTTTACAGCAATAGCCTGGGTCGCCGGCGCGTTCCCGGTCGAGACCATGGCGCAGGAACAATCCATCCAGGAAATCGAGGTCATCTCGAACAGCAGAAGATCGGAAGGGCTGTCCGACGTCAACGCCGCGGTATCGGTAATCGGTCGGGAGGAGCTGTCCCTGCTGCGCCTGACGCATTACCAGGAAGCCCTGAATCGGGTGCCCGGCGTCAACGTCAATCGCAACAACGGCCAGGAAAGCCTGGCCTCGATCCGCTCTCCGGTGCTCACCGGCGCCGGCGCCTGCGGCGCTTTCCTGATGGCCGAAAACGGCATTCCGGTTCGCTCCAACGCTTTCTGCAACGTCAATCAGATGTTCGACGCCCACACCGAGAACGCCGGGCGCATCGAGGTCGTGCGCGGTCCGAGCAGCGCTTTCTGGGGCTCCAACGCCATGCACGGCATGATCAATGTCGTGCTGCCCGAGCCCGGCAAAGCCGGTTCGCTGACGATCGAAGCCGGCCCCCGCGGCACCAGGCGCGTACAAGGCCGATTCGGGACCGAAGACGAAGGCATCCGCAACCTGTTCCTGTTCAACGGCATCGAGGAAGAGGGCTACCAGGCGGACAGCGGAGTCGATCAGCAGAAGCTTTCCTGGCTGTACGAACTGGATATGGGCGGCGTGCAACTCGACGGCGGTTTCACGATGATCAATCTGAACCAGGAAACCGCGGGCTATGTCACCGGCACGGACGCCTATCTGGACGCGGAACGGCGCAAGACCAATCCGAACCCCGAAGCGTTTCGCGACAGCCGCAACGGGCGTTTCTGGACTTCCTTCAGCTGGGATTCCGGCGCTTGGGATCTGGTGCTGACGCCATACGCGCGCGAAGTGAACATGACTTTCATGCAGCACTTCCTGCC
>JANQSV010000290.1 GCA_028279115.1 Pseudomonadales bacterium | reverse complement strand
TCTCAGCTCTCTCCCGTCCCTGCCTGGGCGGCGGTTTCGGGTGGCCGCTTGTGCCAGTCGGTCAATTGCTGGAATTGGTGGGCCACGTTCAGGACGCGCGCCTCGCCGAAGTCCGGCCCGATGATCTGCAAGCCGAAGGGCAGGTTGCCCTCGAAGCCCGCGGGAACCGAAATGCCGGGCAGGCCGGCAAGGTTGACCGCGATGGTGAAGATATCCTCGAGATACATCTCCACCGGATCGGCCTTGGCGCCATGGGGGAAAGCCACATGGGGGGACGTGGGCCCGGCGATCACGTCGACCTGTTCGAAAGCGTCGATGAAATCCTGCCGGATCAGCCGCCGGACGCGCTGGGCCTTGCGATAATAGGCGTCGTAATATCCGGCGGACAGTGCATAGGTGCCGACCAGGATGCGCCGTTTGACTTCGTCGCCGAAACCTTCGCTGCGTGTGCGCGTATAAAGGTCTTCGAGGTCGGCCGGGTTCTCGCAGCGATAGCCGTAACGCACGCCGTCGTAGCGCGACAGGTTGGCGGAGGCTTCCGCCGGCGCGACCACGTAGTAGGCCGGCACCGAAAGATGGTTGTTGGGCAGATCTATATCGATCAGGCTCGCGCCCGCCTGCTCAAGTTCCGCCAGCGCCGTGCGGACCCCCCGTTCGACTGCTGGATTGAGACCTGCCGCGAAATGCGGCCGCGGTACGCCCACCCGCAATCCTTTCACCGGTTCGCCGAGTTCGTCGGCGTAGTCTTCCACCGGCCGGTCGACGCTCGTGGAATCGCGCGGATCGAGTCCGGCCATCGCCTGCATCATCAAGGCCGCGTCCGCCGCGGATCGGGTCAATGTTCCGGCTTGGTCAAGACTGGAAGCGAAGGCGATCATGCCCCAGCGGGACACCCTTCCGTAACTCGGCTTGAATCCCGTAATGCCGCAGAATGAGGCCGGCTGGCGGATCGAGCCGCCGGTGTCGGTGCCGGTGGCCATGGGACTAAGCCCCGCTGCCACCGCTGCCGCGGAACCGCCCGAGGAGCCGCCGGGAACCCTGCCCTGATCATATGGGTTGCCGACAGCGCCGAAGTAACTCGTTTCATTGGATGAGCCCATGGCGAACTCGTCCATGTTGGTCTTGCCGAGCATGACTGTGCCCGCCTGTTGCAGTTTCTCCACTACGGTGGCGTCGTAGGGCGGCAGGAAGTCTTGCAGGATTCGCGAGCCGCAAGTCGTATGGGTGTCCCTTGTGCAGAAGATGTCCTTGTGGGCGAGGGGAATGCCGAGCAGCGGCCGCTTGTCGCCTTCCGCGCGCGCCCGGTCGGCTGCCGCCGCCTGCGCCAGCGCGGACTCTTCGCTGATTGTAATGAACGCGTTGAGTGTCGGATTCAGCCGTTTGATCCGGTCCAGGCAGGCGCGGGTCAACTCGACGCTTGAAATCGCGCCGCGCGAAAGTTCGGCCGAAAGTTCGGTGACGGTCAGGTTCAGCATCGGATTCCCGCCGTACTATTCTGAAACCCTGGGGCCTGAACCCTTGGAGTCGGAACCCATGGCAATCACTTTGGGGACGACAAACAGTCCGTTCCGGTTCGATGGCGCCAGAGCCAGCAATTCGTCCCTGCGGTCGGCTTCGGTGACCGCGTCGGCGCGCAGGCGCTGCACGGCGTCGAGCGGATGCGCGAGCGGCTCGACGCCGGTCGTGTCGACCGCCCGCATCTGGTCGATCATGGCCAGGATCTCACCGATGCGGGTGGCCACCTCATCCGCCTCGGCGGGGTTGACGCGCAGCCGCGCGAGCGTGGCGACCTTGTCGATTTCAGACTTTTTCACAATCAGCGAGTGGGCATTCGACGGGAGAAGA
>JANQSV010000282.1 GCA_028279115.1 Pseudomonadales bacterium | reverse complement strand
CCGGAGCGCCTCCAATTTCATGCCCGAACGGGCAGCGTCGCCCGTGCCCGCGAAAAAGTTCCACTGACCATAGATCCTGAAATCATCTGGAATTTCTTCAATCTATCCTCAAATCGAATCGGGTTCATGATATGGGGTTGATCGATGGGTGTCCCAGAGGGGATGTCAATCGGCCCTCAAGTCGAGCTGGGTTCATGATCTGGAGTTGACTGATGGGTGTCCCAGAGGGAGAGGGGACCAAGTCGAGCTGGGTTCATAATCTGGAGTTGACCGATGGGTGTCCCAGAGGGGACCACCAGAGGGGATGGGGATGGCGGGGGGATGGGTGTCCCGGAGAGAGTGTCCCGGAGAGAGGGGGAGGAGAGGGAGCGCCGAACAGAGAGCAGAAAGGGTTTGACAATGCGGCATCTTTCTGGTTATCTCCGCCCCTGAAATGATATTGATTATATGTTTATGGCATATTCTATATTATTTTGCGCAGTGAAGCGGGCAAGAGTTCCGTATGGCGCGCAAGAGTGGCGATGCGGCTTTCGACTGGCGGGGAATTTTGCCGCGAGAGCTGGCCGAGCCCTTGACTTGAAGACAAAGATACTGAGGAGAAGTTGAGATGAAATCAGGAATAATTGCTCCAGCAACAAAGCGTTTCCGACGTGGCGCCGCGCCCGCGTGGCTGGCCGCGGCGGTCCTGGCGTTTGGCGGAGGGGGGCTTCCGCGTGCCGCGCTGGCGCAGGACGATGCGCAGGATGAGGAAGCAGAATTCGTCGCCAGCGAGATGATCGATTCTTCCGCCGGGGACGAAACGGCGCAACGAGATGAGGGACTCGAGGAGATCGTGGTCACCGGCTCCCGCCTCAGACGCAGCACCTATAGCAGCGTGTCGCCGCTGCAGATCATTTCCGGTCAGATTTCGCGCGAGATCGGTCTGACCAGCGCCGCCGACATCCTGCAGGAGAGCACCGCCGCCTCGGGACAGCAGATCGATCTGACCTTCGGCGGCTTTGTGCTCGACAACGGCCCGGGCACGTCGACGATCAGTCTGCGGGGCCTCGGCGCGAACCGCACGCTGGTGCTGATCAACGGTCGCCGGCTGGCGCCCGGCGGCGTGGAGGGCGCGCCCTCGTCGCCGGATCTGAACACCGTGCCCGCCTCGCTCGTGCAACAGTACGACCTGCTGCTGGACGGCGCTTCGTCCGTATACGGGTCGGACGCCATAGCGGGGGTCACCAATATCATTCTCAGGAAAGATTTCGAAGGTCTTGAGCTGGACGTGATCAGCAGAATTCCCGAGTACGGCAACGGCGAGAGCAACACGCTGCGCTTGGCTTGGGGCCGCAACTACGACCGCGGCTTCTTCGGCGTCGGCGTCGAGCACACGGACAACCAGCGCGTCGCGTTGCGCGACCGTCCGTGGACCGACAAGTGCGAAACGCACTTGGAAATCGACCAGAACGGCGATTTTCGCACCCGGGATATCTTTTACGAAGAGCGGCTGGGCATGGATTTGGGTGGTTGCAGGATGTCCGGCTTCGGCGCGCGCTTGTTCGTTCCCGGCACGCGGTACAGGAATATCTATCACACGCCCGGCGCCTCCAATATCGGAATACCCTCCGACTTCTCGATCGTGACCAACCCCGGGTTCGACTTCCCCGTCGATTCCAACGGCGACGGCATAGCCGACATAAATTTCGCCGACTACAATCTGAACGCTTCGCCGACCAGGCAGTCGCAGGATTTGTTCCCGGCCTCCAACATCAGCAATCTCATGTCCTACGGTGAATACACTTTCGACGGAGAAGCCAATCTGACGCCGTATTACGAGCTGATGTACGCCACGCGCAATTTCTACGGGAATCGGGCGGGCAGCTTTCCGATTTTTCCCGAAGTGCCGGCGCTGAATCCGTTCAATCCCTGCAATCCGAACCAGCCAAACGGCGCCGATTGCGGTCTCGCGCGGGATTCCCTGTACACGAATCCCAACTATGTCGCGGATTTCTCCAATTACTGGCTCAGCGAAGACCCCAACTGTTTCGGGGCGGGACCGGACAATTGCACGCCGTCGTTTTTCGGTCATGTCGAAGGCGCGAGCGGCCCGATATCCGTGACGCCGGTCGTCTGGGTGAATGGTGACCGCGACCACACCCAAACCGCCACCGATCAATTGCGGTTCGTGTTCGGCACGCGCGGCGATTTGCCGGCGCTCAACTTCGGTTCGATCTCCAACTGGAGTTTCGACACCTATGTCAGCTACTCGAAATCGTCCGGCCAGTCGTTCCGCAACGGCATCCGCGAAGACCGCCTGGATTTGTCGCTCGGCGCTTATTCCAGCACCGGTACGCCATGTGAAAACGATTCGGGCGAGGAATTACTCCCCGACGCCGCAACGGGTTGCGTTCCCGTCAACGTGTTCGCGCCGAGCCTGTACACCGTCGGCGACGCCGTCGGCGACTTCGCCACGCAGCAGGAGTTCGACTATCTGATCGACCTCCGCTACTTCGACACCGTCTACGAGCAAACCGTCGCGTCGGTATACGCCAGCGGCGACGTGTTCGAATTGCAGGGCGGCGACGTCGCGCTCGGCGTGGGCGTCGAATGGCGCCGCGACCAGATCGACTCGATACCCAACGACGTGGCCCGCGACGGCCTGCTGTTCGGTTTCTTCTCCGACGGCGGCGCGGTTGGCCGGAAAGACACCAAGGAAGCTTTCGCCGAGATCGAATTGCCGCTGCTCGGCGGCCTTTCGCTGGCCGAGGAACTGACGCTGAATCTGTCGTCGCGCCTCACCAACGATGAATATTACGACAACAACTGGACCGAATCGGTCAAGGTGGGCTACCGCCCGATCAGTTCGCTGTTGCTGCGCGGCACCTATGGCACCGCCTTCCGCGCCCCGAATCTGCGCGATCTGTTCCTGCGCGGCACCACGTCCTTCTTCAACGTCTTCGATCCCTGCTATCTGCCCGGCCAGGCGTTCGACGGCTTGACCGGCGCTTACGATCCGGCGCTCGACGACCGCGAAGACGAGTTGCTCGCAAACTGCCGCGCCAACGGCGTCGATCCGTTCCTGGCCAACAACGACGGTTTCAACAACTTCAGTGTCGAGGTTGCGGCCGGCGGTTCGCTGACTCTGGATCCCGAAGAGTCGGAATCCTACACCTACGGTTTCGCTTGGCGACAACCCTTCACCGACGCTTTCAATCTGTCGGTGAGCGCGACTTATTACGAAATCGAAGTGACCAACACGATCATCGATCCGGGCGCGCAATTCGTCATCAACGATTGCTATTTCTCCGCAACCGGCTCGAGCGTGTTCTGCGGCCGCATCGGTCGGGATTTCAGCGATCCAACCGACCCGCGAATTCAATTGATCGACGGCGCTTTTCTCAACCGCGATCTGGAGCGGGCCAGAGGCGTCGATGTCAACGTCGCCTTCAACGACACTTGGACCGTTTTCGAGCGTCCGTTCAATGTCGGTCTCGACGTGAACGCGAACCGCGGCCTGGAGCGTTCCACCCGCTTCACCAACGACGACGGCAGCGTCGACGAAAACCAGTTCCAGGGCCTATGGGGCTTCCCCGATTGGACCGCGCAAATGCAGGCGCGTGTGCAATACGACCGCTGGCGCCTGATCTGGGAGACGCGCTTCCGTCGCGGCGTGAATGAGAGAATCGACTTTATCGACGACTTCGGCGATGCTTATTCGAGCAACGACGTATTCGCCGATACTTGCAGAGGGCCGGAAAACGGCGATGTTTTTTGCCGCGACTATGCCGACGCGGGGAATTATTTCCTCAACAGCGCGTCGCTGTATTACAGCGGCGACCGCTGGCGCCTGGGCTTCGGTGTGCGCAACGTGTTCGACACATATCCGCCGCAGGTCAACTTCGGCGGAGAGGGCGGCGCCACTTCGATCAACAACACTCCCATAGGTTATGGTTACAACCTGAACGGAAGATCGTTCTTTCTCGACTTCAGCCTCGATTTCGGCGGCGGCGAGTAGGATCTCCGCGCAAGCGGTGATTGGCCGCCCCCGGCCTTTGGGTGTCAAAGCAATTCAGAAATGTCCTCTTTTCTGTTTTGCTTTGACACCGGCAGCTTGCAACCGCGCACCGTCAGACGCCCCATCTGGCGCGCACTCAACTCCAGCCGCAACACCGCCCCGCGTTGCGGCTGGCGCTTCTTCACCACATCCCGGATCACATCCGACGATCCGCTCCCCGCATGCCCAACAGCACCCCCACGCTCGACATGACAGCTTTTCCTCGCAGAAAAACAGGAAAAAGGGGACATTACCGCTTTGAGCTGGCAAGTTTGACAGTGCGGTATCTTTCTGTTTATCTCCACTCTTGAAATGATATTGGTTGTATATTCCATGTTGTTTCTCGCAGCGAAGCGGGCAAGAGTTCCGTATGGTGCGCAAGAATGGCGATGCGGCTTTCGGTTGGCGGAGAATTTCGCTACGGAGGGTTGACTGAGTCCTTGACTTGAAGACAAAGATACTGAGGAGAAGTTGAGATGAAATCAGGAATAATTGCTCCAGCGACAAAGCGTTTCCGGCATGGCGCCGCGCCCGCGTGGCTGGCCGCGGCGGTCCTGGCGTTCGGGGGAGGGCTTCCGGGCGCCGTCCTGGCGCAGAACGATGCGGCGGCGGAGGAAGTTGAAGCGGTCGACAGTCAGACGGTCGATTCTTCGGCGGAGGACGGCGCGCAAGCGCAAGGACTCGAGGAGATCGTGGTCACCGGCTCAAGACTCAGACGCAGCACCTATAGCAGCGTGGCGCCGCTGCAGATCATTTCCGGTCAGGTTTCGCGCGAAGTCGGCCTGACCAACGCCGCCGACATCCTGCAAGAGAGCACCGCCGCTTCGGGACAGCAGATCGATCTGACCTTCGGCGGCTTTGTGCTCGACAACGGCCCGGGCGCGTCGACGATCAGTCTGCGGGGCCTCGGCGCGAACCGCACGCTGTCGCTGATCAACGGCCGCCGGCTGGCGCCCGGAGGCGTGGAGGGCGCGCCTTCCGCGCCGGATCTGAACACCGTGCCCACCTCGCTCGTGCAACAGTACGACCTGCTGCTGGACGGCGCTTCGTCCGTATACGGATCGGACGCCATCGCGGGGGTCACCAATATCATTCTCAGGAAGGATTTCGAAGGTCTCAACATAGACGTTATCAGCAACATGCCGGAGCACGACAATGGCGAGAGAAATACGCTGACCTTGACCTGGGGCCGCAACTTCGACCGCGGTTTCGTCGGCGCTGGCGTCGAGCACACGGACACCAAACGCGTCGCGTTGCGCGACCGCCCGTGGACCGACAAGTGCCAAGTGGAATACGAAATCGACCAGAACGGCCAGATACGCACCGAGGATATCTGGTACAGCACGCGCCTGGGCATGGACTTGTACGGTTGCGCGCTGGACGGCATCGGCGGCAGGATCGTCATACCGGATCTGCGCACCGGCAGCATCTATTATACGCCCGGCGCCTCCTACAGTCCCTGGAAGAACTTCTCCGAGTCCAGCTCCGCCTGGGGGACGTTCGCCGTGGACGCCAACGGCGACGGCCAGCCCGACATAAACTTCGGCGACTACAACCTGAACGCTTCGCCGACCAAGCAGTCGCAGGATCTGTTTTCTGGTTTCGACACCAGCAGCATCATGTCCTACGGCGAATACACATTCGACGGGGAAGCCAACCTGACGCCGTATTACGAAGCGCTCTATACCCAGCGCAATTTCCTCTCGGATCGGTCGGGAGGGCTGCAGATTTTTCCCGACGTGCCGGCCCTGAACCCGTTCAATCCGTGCAATCCCAACCAGCCGGACGGCGTTGATTGCGGTCTCGCGCAGGACGCCCTGCTCACGAATCCCAATTACGTCGCGGACTTCGTGCAATTTTATCTTGAGGACGCCAACTGTTTCGGCCGGTCGGTGGAGCTTTGCACACCGGAAGCTTTCGGCCTGCTGGGAGGCGCCTCGGGTCCGTTGCCGACGATACCGGTGGTGGGGGTTCGCGGCGACCGCGACAACACGCGCACCGATACCGACCAGTTGCGTCTGGTGTTCGGCTTGCGCGGCGACCTGCCGGGCATCGACTTCGGCTCCGTTTCCAACTGGAGCTTCGACGGTTATGTAAGCTATTCCAAATCCTCCGGCCAATCGCATCGCGAGGGCATTCGCGAAGACCGCCTGAATCTGGCGCTGGGCGTCTATTCCAGCACCAATACGCCCTGCGAGAACGATCTGGGCGAAGTGCTGCCCGCCGATGTCGCTCCCGGCTGCGTTCCCGTCAACATGTTCGCGCCGAGTCTGCTCCCGATCAACGACACCGTCGGCAACTTCGCGACCCAGGGTGAATTCGACTATCTGATCGACAGCCGCGATTTCGACACCACCTACGAGCAGAGCATCGCATCGGTGTACGCGACCGGCGATCTCTTCGAAATGCAGGGCGGAGACGTCGCGCTCGGCGTCGGCGTCGAATGGCGGCGCGACGAAATCAATTCCATGCCCGACGCCGTGGCCCGCGACGGCCTGCTGTGGGGCTTCTTCTCCGACGGCGGCGCGCTCGGCTCGAAAGACACCAAGGAGGTTTTCGCCGAAATCGAATTGCCGCTGCTGGGCGGTCTTTCGCTCGCCGAGGAATTGACCTTGAACTTGTCGTCCCGCTTGACCAACGACGAGTTTTACGGCAGCAACTTGACCGAATCGGTGAAGGTGGGATACCGGCCTTTCAGTTCGCTGCTGCTGCGCGGAACCTACGGCAGCGCGTTTCGCGCGCCGAACCTGCGCGAACTGTTTCTGGCCGGCTCCACCGGATTCAACACTGTCTTCGATCCGTGCTACATACCCAACGCCGCGCTCGACGAACTGACCGGCGGTTACAATCCGGCCAACGATCCGCGCGAACAGGAGGTGCTCGACAATTGCCGCGCCAGCGGCGTCGATCCGACCTTGGCCAACGCCAACGGTTTCAATAACTTCAGCACCGAATCCTCGGAAGGCGGCTCGCTGACGCTTGATCCCGAGGAGTCGGAATCCTGGTCCGCCGGGTTCGCCTGGAGCCAGCCTTTCACCAACGCTTTCGATCTCTCGATCAGCGGAACCTACTACGAGATCGAAGTGACCAATACGATCATCGAGCCCGGTTCCCAGTTCATCATCAACGATTGCTATAACTCCCAGACCGGCGCGAGCGTCTTTTGCAGCCGCATCAGCCGGGACTTGTCGGATCCGACCGACCCGCGGATACAACTGATCGACCGGGGGTTTATCAACCGCGATCTGGAACGGGCCCGGGGCATCGATGTCAACGTTGGCTTCAACGACACCTGGACGGTTTTCGAACGCCCGATCAATGTCGGCGTCGACCTCACGGCGAACCGCGGCCTCGAGCGCTCCACCCGGTTCGTCAATGATGACGGCACCGTCGACGAAAACGAATTCCAGGGCGAATGGGGCTTTCCCGACTGGGTCGCGCAAATGCTGGTGCGCTTCCAATACGATCGCTGGCGCATGACCTGGGAAACCCGGTTCCGGCGCGGCGTCAATCAGGACGTTCTCGGCGTGGACGCGTACGGCGACATCTGGAGCAGCAGGGATATTTTCGCGGATACGTGTCTGGGGCCGGATTACGGCGACGTTTCCTGCCGCGACTATGGCGATGCGGGCAATTATTTCCTCAACAACATGTCGGTGTATTACAGCGCCGACCGTTGGACCATCGGTCTGGGCGTGCGCAACGTGTTCGACGAATGGCCGCCGCAGGTTGACGCCAGCGAGGTGTTTTCGATCAACAATACCCCGATAGGCGTTGGATACGACCTGAGGGGCAGGACGGTCTTTCTCAACTTCGCGGCCAGCTTCGGCGGGGTTTAGCGGGCCGGCGCGCAATCGGAAACCGCCGCTCTCCGGCGCGGGCCGCGGAGCGGCGGTTTCCGGCAGACTTGACAGAGTTGGATGACGACAGGCGGGAGGCGGCAATGAAAATATTTCGGGTACTTGTTTTTCTCGTTTCGACGGTGATCGGCGCCGGCGCGCATGCCCAGGCGCCCGAACCGTATCCGTTGGACTATTGGGCGCTGCGCGAAGTAATCGCCCGCGTTCAGGTTTCGCCCGACGGTCGATATCTGGGCTTGATGAAGATTCCGTCAAAGGACGGCGACCCCATCATCGAAATCTACGAAACCGCCGACATGGGCAAGGAGCCGTTCCGGCTCAATGCCGATCCCATGGAAATCACCAACTTCTTCTGGGTCAGCGACAAGGCTCTCATATTTTCCCTGCGCCAGCGCGTGCGCGACAGAATCGAAGGGTTCAACCGCGGCGTGTACGAATCGAGAATCGCCCTGCTCGACGTCGAGCGGCAAAAAATCGAGCGCTTCGACGAAGTCAATCCGGCGATCGAAAATCTGCTGCCGAACAAACCCGACAAAATCATCATCTCCTTCTCCGAAGGCGGCGACGACGGCCCCGGCTCCCGCGCCGCCATCAGATCCCGCGCCTATTGGGAGTTCGACCTCAACCGCGGTTCCAAGAAATTGCTGATCAGAGGCAAGCTTTCCCTCGGCAACATCACTTTCGACGCCGAAGGCAATCCCTGGCTGGCGCGCGGTTTCGATATCGCCGCGCGCGACTTCGTGTTTTATTTCCGCCGACCGGGAGAATCGTCCTGGAGCGAGTTTTACCGCGTCAACGAGGACGACTCCGAGTCGGCTTTCGTGCGCATGCTCGAAAAGGACGACGCCGCGCCGGATCATGTCCTGATGCTGGCCCACAACGGCGACGACAAGATTGGTTTGTGGTCTTACGACATGGTCAATCGGCGGTTCGGCGAACTGATCTACCGGCGCGGCGATGTCGATGTCCTGGGCATTCGCCGGCACAGCGACTTCTGGACTCATCCAAACCGGGTGACGGCGGTTTCCTATTTCAAGGACAAGTTGCATTACGAATACTTCGACGAGAACGAAGGCGCCATGTTCCGGCAACTGGAGGGCTTGATTCCCCACGCGCACCAGCTTGGCGTCGTCAGCCGCTCGCGCGACGGCGTCGCCATGGTGATCCGCAATATGGGGCCGCGGGATCCCGGCACCTACTATCTGCTGCACGAAGGACAATTGCGGTTGATCGGCAGCACGCAACCCCTGCTCGAAAGCGAGAATCTCGCCGATCTGCGCTATATCACCTATGAAGCGCGCGACGGCAGAACGATTCCGGCGTTCCTTACGGTGCCGGCGGGGGAGCCGCCGTTTCCGCTGGTGGTCATGCCTCACGGCGGCCCCTTCGTGCAGGAGTTCGTCATTTACGACGAATGGGCGCAAATGCTGGCCAACAACGGCTATCTGGTGTTGCAGCCGCAATATCGCGGTTCCCACGGCTACGGCATGGATTTCTACACCACCGCGTTCGCCGAAGGCGGCCAGGGCGGCCGCCGCATGCAGGACGACAAGGATGACGGGGCCCTGCACCTGGTCGCGGAGGGACTGGCGGACGAGGACCGCATGGCCATGTTCGGCTGGTCTTACGGCGGCTACGCCGCGGTGATCGCCGCGGCGCGGGAGCCGCAAATCTATCGCTGCGTAATCGCCGCCGCCGCCGTCACCGACAACAACCTGCAAGTCAACCACTACCGCTTCGCGCTGCGGGGCGCCCAGCGCGAGGAGCAATTGCGCATGTGGGACGACAGTATCTCGCCGATCGACGTGGCGGGCGAGGTCAACGTGCCGATGTTGTTGATTCACGGCAGCGTGGACCAGCGCGTGCCGCCGGAACACGCGACCATTTACCGCAACCGGCTTGAATCGCACGGCAAGAACTACAAATTCGTGGAGTTGGCGGGGGCGGACCACTTCACCAGCACGCTGTTCTACGATCATCAGATCAAACTGTACGAATCCATGATCGACTTTTTGTCGCGGGACTGCGGCATGCCGACCGCGAACGCGGCTGACTGAGACGACAATTGCCGCTGCCTTGCTTGCCGGCAACATCAGCAATCAAAGAGGCGCTTGGCGAGCTTCCGCTATGGCGCCGCGGTCGCCGCGCGCCCGCCAACCGTAAGGAATGACATGTTATGAAGAAGCTGTTGTTGACTCCACTCCTCGTGCTGCTGCACGGCGCGGCGCTGGCCGCCGCCGAGCCGACTCCGCCCGCGAACGGCGAAAACGGCGACCGGCTCGAAGCCGAATCGGTATCGACCCCGCACAGCGTGACCGTCGATGGAAACACGATCCGCTACACGGCCACCGCCGGGCTTGACGTCATTCGCAACGACGACGGGGCGGACATCGGCTTGTTCGGCTACACGGCTTATGTGCGGGACGGCGACAATACCGCGAACCGCCCGATTCTGTTCGCATACAATGGCGGCCCCGGCTCCGCGTCGATCTGGCTGCATATGGGAGTGCTGGGTCCGCGGCGAATTCCGGTGGCCGACCTCGAAGTAACCGGACCGCCGCCTTACGGGGCCGTAAACAACGAGTTCAGCATCCTCGATGTCGCCGATCTGGTCATGATGGATCCGGTCGGCACTGGCTACGCCACCATCGAAGGCGAAGGGCGGCCTGAAGACTTCTGGGGAGTGGACGCCGATATCGCCGTCGCGTCCCAGTTCATCGTCAACTACATCACGCGCAACGACAGATGGAGATCGCCGAAATTCGTGCTCGGAGAAAGCTATGGCGGCATCCGCACCGGCGGTGTCGCGTACGAATTGTTGACCCGATACGGCATGGGGCTGAACGGCGTGATTCTTGTCTCCCCGTTCATGGACGCGGCCGCCGCGCGGGACCGGTTCGCCATCGACCTGCCGCACGCGCTCTATCTGCCGACATTGGCGGCGACCGCCTGGTATCACCACGTCATCGACGACCGCCCGGAAGATCTGGCGGAGTTCATCGCAGAAGTGGAAGCTTTCGCGGTCGAAGAGTACGCCCCCGCGCTGATGAAAGGCGCCATGCTGCCGGATGCGGAGCGGGAGGCGCTGAAAAGCGCGCTGTCCCGTTATACCGGCTTGAGCGAACAGTACTGGGAGAACTCCAATCTGCGCGTGCCCCATATGCGCTTCACCCAGGAACTGTTGCGCGACGACGACATCACCGTCGGCAGGATCGACTCCCGGTTCAAGGGCCGCAGTATCGACCGGGTCGCGGACAACATGCAATACGATCCGTTCGACGCCGCCGTGCGCCCCGCCTTCAAAGCGGGATTCATGCACTATTACAACAATGATCTCGGTTTCAGAAAGGAGCGCGACTACGCCGTTTCGGGCGGAATTTTCGAGAGATGGGACTGGCTGCACACCATGCCCAACGGCCAGGAAACCCTGATTACCAACACCGCGGTCGATCTCGCCACCGCCATGACGCTATATCCGCCCATGCGGGTGCTGGTCCAGCAAGGTTACTTCGATTTGGCGACGCCGCATTTCGTGCTCGAGTATGTCGTCAACCACATGGATCTCGACGCGGACCAGCGCGCCCGCATAGCGGTGGAGATGTACGAGGCGGGTCACATGATGTACGTCCATCCGCCATCGCTGGCGAAATTCAAGCGGGATCTGGCCGACTTCATCAACACGGGCGACGGAGCAAACTGAGAACCGACACGGCGATCAGGAGTTCCGCGCGGCCCATACCGCCACCGGATGGCGTTCGTCCGGGCATTGGCGGAGTTGTTGCTTGACCCGATTGAGGCTTGGGCTGATAATGAGCCGTTGGATTTGGCGGGATCGCCCGCGACGGGCGATTGGCATGGAGCATATGCGAAACGAAATCAGTGTGGCAGCCAGAGACCGGTTCCGGTCGTTGCCGCTGACTGCCGTCATTTGCCTGCTGCTGTTCGTGCAAGGCGCGGCGCTCGCGCACAGCCACGAAAACGATCCGCAAGTTCGCTACGACTGCGACATCTGCCTCAAGATCGGTTCAAGCACCGACGTCATCGCGACCGGCCATTTCGACAGTCCTGTTTCCCCTGTTCACCAGGAATGGCTCGACGCCAAAGTGGAATTGCCGTTCCTGCCGCTGCTCGACATTCGCTCAAGAGCGCCTCCCCAAGCCTGATAAACAGTTCTCAGAATTCCGTCTCGGCATCCCGCTGCCAACCGCTTGCAACGCAAGCGCCGGCAACCGGTTCGAGACGGCAATTTCCGTTTGATCAGTTATCAATTCCAGGGGAATGCAATGAACATCAAGTGCAAGATTCCGACCGTACAACGCAAGAAATTATCGGCCGCCGTCAGCTTGGCGCTGGCGGTCGGTTATACCGGCGGCGCGCTCGCGCAAGAAGCGGCCGACCATGTCGAAGATCAGATCGTGGAAATCGTGGTAACCGCGCCGTTCCAGGAATCGGAGGCGGACACGGCAATGCCGGTGGGCGTTCTGTCCGGCGAGGCGCTGCGGGAGAAAATCGGCAACAGCATCGGCGATACGCTCAAGAACGAAATAGGTATTGCCAATGCCTCGTTCGGTACCGGAGTAGGTCATCCGGTGATCCGCGGCCAGTCCGCGAACCGCGTCAAGATCCTGCAAAACGGTCTCGGTGTTACCGATGCTTCCAGTGTCAGTCCCGACCATGCCGAGGCTGTGAATTCGACACTGGCGGAACGGCTGGAGGTGATTCGCGGGCCGTCGGCCCTGCTTTACGGCAGCGGCGCCATCGGCGGCGTGGTCAACGTCATCGACAACCGGATTCCGGAAAGCCTGCCGGAAGAAGCGAGCTTCGTCATCCAGCAAAGCCACAACACCGTGAGTTCCCAGGACGAAACCCAAATCCGGCTCGATGGCGCGGCGGGCAACGTGGCTTTCCATCTCGACGCTTTCAGGAGCCGCAACGACAATGTCGAGATCAGCGGCTACGCCATCGACGAGGCAGCCGTCGAAGCGCTCGAGGAACTGATTCACGGGCACCTTGACGACGAACACCTTGAGGATGACGCGCATCATGGGGAAGAAGATCCTCATGAGGCGGACGATCATCACGAGTTGGAACACGAAGATGAGGCCGTCGAAAACACCTTTGGCTACATCGGCAATTCCGACGCCGAGTCCAATGGCGGCAATTTCGGCTTTTCCTTCGTCGGCGGCAACGGATTCTTCGGCGTTTCCACGAGCCAAGTCGAAAAGGACTATGGTCTTCCGCCCGGCGTCCATGCCCACGCCCATGGCGCAGGCGCGCACGACGACGAGCATGAAGAGGCGCACGAAGAAGACATGCACGGGCACGAGGACGAGGAAGATCACCAGGAAGACGTCGCGCACGGTCAAGTGCCGGAAGTTGAATTCGTTCGCATTGCCATGGAGAAGACCCGCTACGACGTCAAGGGCGAGTATCGGTTCGACGGAGGCTTTATCGAGAGCGTTCGCGCCACGGCGGGCATCACCGATTACGTGCACGACGAGATTGAAATATTCGACGACGGTACCCGCGAAGTGGGCACCCGTTACAGCAACGACGGCAGCGAAGGCCGCGTGACCCTGACCCATGTTCCGGTAGGTAACTGGACCGGCGTCTGGGGCATGCAATTTTCGGATACCGTCTTCAGCGCCGTCGGGGAAGAAGCCTTTATTCCCCAGTCGGACATCAATTCGATCGGATTCTTCGGCGTCGAACGTTATAGCGCCGGCAACTGGACCGGCGAGGTCGGCATTCGCTTCGAAGACAGCAGCGTCGACCCGAACGGACGATGCGAATTCAGCGGCAGCGCCACGAGCGTCAGCGGCAGCGTGCTCTACGATGTAGGCAACGACGCCAATCTGCTGTTCGGGGCTTCCCGCTCGCAACGGGCGCCGACTGTGGAAGAACTCTACTCCAACGTTGCCACTGACACCTGCGCCCGCGAGGACGATGCGCATCTCGTCCTGCACGCGGCCACGAATCTGCTGGAAATCGGCAACCCGTCCCTGGAAGAGGAGACTTCCAGCAATCTCGAATTCGGTTATCGCATGTTTGGCGGCAGCTATACCGGCGAGTTCAGCGCTTACTACAACCAGATCGACAACTACATTTTTCTCGATCTGACCGGAGAAGAATTCGGGGGTCAGCAAATCGCCGCATATCTTTCCAGGGACGCGCGTTTTACCGGTATCGAAGGCGAGGTTTCCTTCAATGTCATGGAAGGCGGGGATTCATCCCTATCTCTGGGCGTGTTCGGTGACATGGTGAACGCCGAATTCGATTCCGGCGGGTACGTTCCTCGTATTCCGGCGTCCAAGATCGGCGCCGAACTGCGCTGGTTCGGAGACAACTGGAGCGTTCACCTGCACGCCACTCGCGTGAACGAGCAGGAGGACGTGGCCGAACTTGAGTTGCCCACCGACGGTTATACCTTGCTGTCGCTCTACGCCGACTATCATTTCGACGTGGGCGAAGACAGTAGCCTTGAGGTATTCCTGCGCGGAGAAAATCTGCTCGATGAGGAAATCCGCAATCACGTTTCCCTGTTGAAGAACTACGCGCCCGAACCGGGCCGCGGCGTGATGGTCGGAGTCCGCTTCGAGTACTGATCCGGCAAGCTCTTGAGTCCATGATGAAGAGTCCCGCCGCGCGGCGGGACTCTTCCGGGGTCAGTCATGACAATAGATCGATTTCTGTCTTCGGTGCGCGTTGTCCGCGTATGCCTGCTGCTGCTTGTCGCACAGGTCGCCCTGCTGGCGCACGTCGACGATATTGACGAAGCGGAATCGGTTGAGGAGTGCGAACTCTGCCTGCTGCTCAACGCTTGTGACGATTTCATCGAGGCCGGTTCCGCAAGCGAACCCATTCCTGCTGCGTCGCCTCAACAGCTCGACCATTCGGTTGAATCGCCTTCCCGTTCATTGCCCGCCCCGCAGGCGAGAGGCCCTCCCCAGGCCTGAGCTCGACAAGCGGTTTACAGTTTTCAGATACCCGTCCCGGCATCCCGGCAGGCGCCGGTTGCCGGCGCCGGCAGCCGGATCGAGATGGCAAATTCCTGTTAGTCAGTTATCAAATTCTGGGGAATACAATGAACATCAAGTGCAAGATTCCGACCATACAACGCAAGAAATTACCAATCGCCATCGGTTTGGCGCTGGCGGCCGGCTATGCCGGCGGCGCGTTTGCGCAAGAAGAGGTTGAAGATCAGATCATGGAAATCGTGGTTACCGCGCCGTTCCTGGAATCGGAGGCGGAAACGGCATTGCCGGTGGGCGTGCTGTCCGGCGAGGCGCTGCGGGAGAAAATGAGCGACAGTCTCGGCGGTACGCTCAAGAACGAAATCGGCATAACCAATGCCTCTTTCGGCCCCGGAGTGGGTCATCCGGTGATTCGCGGTCAAACCGCGAACCGCGTCAAGATTCTGGAAAACGGCGTCGGTAACACCGATGCCTACAGTTACAGTCCCGACCATGCCAACGCGCTGAATCCGACGCTGTCGGAACGGCTGGAAGTCATTCGCGGGCCGTCGGTCCTGCTTTACGGCAGCGGCGCCATCGGCGGCGTAGTCAACGTCATCGACAACCGGATTCCGGAGAGTTTGCCTGAGGAAACCGGCTTCGTCGTCCAGCAAAGTCACAACACCGTGAGCGCCCAGGACGAAACCGTAATCCGGATCGACGGCGCGGCGGGCAACGTGGCTTTCCATCTCGACGCTTTCAGGAGTCGCAGCGACAATGTCGAAATCAGCGGCTACGCCATCGACGAAGAAGCCATCGAAGCGCTCGAGGAACTCATTCACGGGCGCCTTGACGAGGAACTTCACGAGGAAGACGCGCATCATGGAGAAGAAGATCCTCATGAAGCGGACGATCATCACGAACTGGAACACGAAGATGAGACTCTCGAAAACACCTTTGGCTACATCGGCAATTCCGACGCCGAGTCCAGTGGCGGCAATTTCGGCTTTTCTTTCGTTGGCGACAATGGATTCCTGGGCGTTTCCATAAGCGAGGTAGACAAGGATTACGGTCTTCCGCTCGGCGTTCACGCCCACGTTCATGGCGCTGGCGAGCACGACGATGAGCATGAAGAGGCGCACGAAGAAGACATGCACGGGCACGGGGATGAGGAAGATCACGAGGAAGACGCCGCCCACGGCCACCACGGCGAAGAGGTTGAATTTGTCCGCATAGACATGCAAAGGAGCCGCTACGACCTGGCGGGCGAGTACCGGTTCGACGGAGGCTTCATCGAGAGCGTTCGCGCCACGGCGGGCATCACCGATTACGTGCATGACGAGGTCGAAACCTTCGCGAGCGGCGGCACCCATGTGGGCACCCGTTACAGCATCTACGGCAACGAAGGCCGCGTAACTCTGACCCATGTTCCGGTCGGCAATTGGACCGGCGTCTGGGGCCTGCAGTTTTCCGATACCGTCTTCAGCGCCACCGGCGAGGAAGCCTTCATTCCCGAATCCGACCTCAATTCGATCGGACTTTTCGCCGTTGAACGCTATAGCGCCGGCAACTGGACCGGCGAGATTGGCGTTCGTTTCGAAGACAGCGGCGTCGACCCGAACGGCCGCTGCGAATTCGGCAGCAACACCACGAGTCTGAGCGGCAGCGTGCTGTACGATATGGGCAATGAGTCCAATCTGTTGTTCGGAGCTTCCCGCTCGCAAAGGGCGCCCACGGTCGAAGAACTCTACTCCAACGTCGCCGCGGACACCTGCGCCCGCCCGGACGACAACGCAAATCTGGTGCTGCACGCCGGGACGAACCAGTTGGACATCGGCAATCCCTTGCTGGATGATGAGACCTCCAGCAATCTGGAGTTCGGTTATCGCCGTTACGGCGGCAATTTCACCGGCGAGTTCAGCGCCTATTACAACCAGGTCGATAACTACATTTTCCTCGATCTGACCGGAGAAGAATTCGAGGGGCAGCAAATCGCCGCTTATCTTTCCAGGGACGCGCGCTTCACCGGAGTCGAAGGGGAAGTTTTCTTCAATGTCATGGAACGAGGGGATTCTTCCCTGTCCCTGGGCGTGTTCGGCGACATGGTGAACGCCGAATTCGATTCCGGCGGTTACGTCCCGCGAATTCCGGCGTCCAAGATCGGCGCCGAACTGCGCTGGTCCAGAGATAACTGGAGCGTTAATCTGCGCGCCACTCGGGTAAACGAGCAGGAAGATGTGGCCGAGCTTGAGTTGCCCACCGACGGTTACACCTTGCTGTCGCTCTACGCCGACTACCATTTCGACATGGGCGAGAACGGCGGCCTGGAAGTGTTCCTGCGTGGCGAGAATCTGCTCGATGAGGAAATCCGCAGTCACGCCTCCTTCCTGAAGAACTACGCGCCCGAGCCGGGCCGCGGCGTGATGGCTGGAGTTCGTTTCGAGTATTGACTTTGTCCAAACCCGGGGAAGGGTTAGTGGTACGGGAAAAGTCCCGCCGTCAGGCGGGACTTTTCATTTGGGCCGGAAGCAAAAATGCAGTATGTTTGCGCCAACATGATTTCCCTGCTCGCACTCAAGATCATCGCCGGGCTCTCCATCCTTGCGGTTGGCGTTCTCGGCGGCATCATTCCCCTGCTGGCCGCGCGGTTGCGGGCGAGCCAGCGCTTCTTTTCCCTCGGCAACGCTCTGGCCGGAGGAATATTCCTCGGCGTCGGCTTCACTCATCTGCTGCCCGAAGCCGGGGAAATGCTCGCCGAATTTACCGATTATCCATTGGCTCCGTTATTGGCCGCGGCCGGAATCGCGATTCTGTTATGGATCGACCGGGTCTATTTCGAATCGATGGGGCCCGCGGGCGGGGAAGAATCCGGCGGGCAGCGGCGGCCCCTGTATCCCATGGTCATGCTCGCCGCGCTGTCGATTCACTCGGTCATCACCGGAATCGCCCTCGGCCTTGAGCCGGAAGTCGCCGCTTCGCTGTTGGTCATGACGGGGATATTGCTGCACAAGGGCTCGGCTTCCTTCGCGCTGATGGTCAGCGCCCATGCCGCCGGCCTCAATACTTCGAATCTGCGCCTGGTCCTGACTGTCTTTGTGCTGATGACGCCGCTCGGCATCCTGTTCGGCACGACGGTTTCCAGCTTCATGGAGGGCGAGAATGCCGAACTCGTCGAAGGCGTATTCAATGCCTTGGCGGCGGGAACTTTCATCTATGTCGCCATCATGGACGTGATCGGCGGAGAGATGGGGCGCATCAAAGACCGCATGGCGCATTTCGTCAGCAGCGCGCTGATGGGAAGCGACGATGTCGACATGCCGGTTCGGGACCGCGACCGACCGCTCAAGTTCCTGCTCGTTCTGATCGGCCTCGGCAGCATGGCGGTACTGGGCATCTGGGTCTAGGCCGGCTGGCGATTCAAGGGGGATTGACGCATGCTCTACAAACTTGGCGATGCCGAAGTCGAACTCGCCGGCGACGACTGGTTCGTCGCGGAGACTGCCATTGTCCTGGGCAGGGTGCGGCTCGAAAACAACGCCAGCGTCTGGTATGGCGCGGTGCTGCGCGGCGATAACGATCTGATAACCATCGGCGAAAATTCCAACGTACAGGATTTGTCGGTGTTGCATACCGACCCGGGCATTCCGCTGACCATCGGTCGCAATGTCACGATCGGTCACAAGGTCATGCTGCATGGCTGCACCATCGGCGACAATTCCCTCGTCGGCATCAACTCGGTAGTGCTGAACGGCGCGAGAATCGGCCGCGACTGCCTGATCGGCGCCAACAGCCTGGTAACCGAAGGCAAACAGATTCCCGACGGCTCGCTCGCACTCGGCTCGCCGGCGCGGGTAGTGCGGCAATTAACCGACGAAGAAAAGGCCATGCTGCTTGAGAGCGCCGACATCTACGCGCGCAACTTCAAGCGCTTCAAACAGGACCTGAAACCCGATCCCCGCGGCGGCCGAATTTAATTTTCCGCTGTCCAATCTTCACAGACAAGGCCCGGTGCGCGCCGAAATTCGCGGCTGTTCGCGGTCACCAACACAAGTCCGCGAGCCCGGGCTTGTCCGGCAATCAATGTGTCGTAGGGGCCGATCGGTTGCCCCATCGATTCAAGCTCGCTGCGAACGGCGCCTGCGGCGCGCGCATCCGACGCGTCGAACGGGACGATCTCAAGCCCCACACGATCCAGAAGTTCCAGATTGCGGGACGCTCGGCGGCTCTTGTATGCGCCATAATAGAGTTCGTAAGCCACGGGCGCGGGAAGACCGATTGCCGATGGTTTGCGGCGGCGAACGTGCGTTTGCATGGATTGAGACGCGCCATTGAGCAACGCGATACAAGCGTTCGTGTCCAACAAGTAACGCATCACTCCAGTCCGTTGTCTAAATCCGGGCCCGGAGGGAGTTCAGGTTGCTGGCGTCCGGAGGCGAGGAAGTCGTCGGAGAATGCCCCGACGATTTCTTCCAGCCAGTCCCAATCGGATGCGATGGGTTCCAAAATCACCGCGGCGCCCTGTTTGCGAATGCGCACCGCGTCGCCTTCCATGCGGAATTCCTTGGGCAGCCGGACAGCTTGCGATCTACCCGACCAGAACAATTTTGCGAACTCGGTCATATACGCGCCTTCTTTGCTATATGACAACGATATATATCAAATTTGCGATGACTGGGCAATCGTTTGCGAAAAGCTGTCTACTTGTCCAGTCGGCTCGGCGCGGACCTGCGGTTCACGACCCGAGCCATTTGTCATTGGAGCGGCATTCTCTCAGGGCGCGACTTCCATGCCGTCGCGGCCGACGATGATCGGCCCGTCGAAATAGTCGCTCATGCCCTGGATGAAAGCCGCTTCCGCAGTGGCAACTATGGGACACTCAACGGGATTCCACAGCTTCGCGCGGAATGACAAGGCAGCTGCAAAATGGTGCAAAATGGGACATCCACTTCTGCATGGATGCCTCGGTCTGTACCTCCCGGACCGTACCCTATCTTGGGATGATCGTCATCGGCTCCAGTCTTCAACGGTCAGCCCATCAATGCGTGAAAACTCACGCGTGTTATTCGTTGCCAGAATTGCGGACTCAGCCAATGCGTGGCAGCCGATCCACAGGTCGTTCGCACCGATCGGTTTGCCGGCGGATTTCAGTTGGGAAAATTGCTGGGCGTAGTGTCCGCACAGTTTCCGGTCGACTTCGTAAAGCACGGGAATGTGCCGCACCAATTGTTCCAGGCTGCGCAACACCCGGTCTTTCCTGTCGCTTCGTTCCGCGCCCTTGAGCAATTCGGCGTAAGTGAAAAACGACATGCACAATTGGTCTTCGGGTCCGATCGAATTAACCCGTTCGGCCACGGCGGCTGGTTTGTTCTTGAGCAGGTAAATCAGGATATTCGTGTCGAGCATGTACCTCATAGCTCTTCCCGATCCTGCAGGGATGGCTGATTTGCTTGCTCTTCTTCCAGGATTGCGACGTAGTCATCGCTAAAAGAGGCGAGCGCCTCCAGCAACGCGGCGCCACGATCCGCCGGTATGGAATGAATGATGAGGTCTCCATTTTCCGCCTTGCTGATTTCAACCCTGGAGCATTGCAGTCTGAACTCCCGGGGAATGCGCACAGCTTGACTATTGCCGTTCATGAACACCCGGCTGCTGATCGTTGGCATCTTTGACTCCTAGTGTGTACCTATACGTACATACTACTTCAAAACCCAATTGGCTGCAACACACGATGGAAGTTCTCACCCAGGACCGCAAGATGGCTTCGCTACCGGGTGTGTCTCTTTTGCTATCATCCGCTGCGTGATTCACGGCAGAGGGAAAACATGAACGCAGCAGCGCCGGGCATCACCGCAGTTGATGTCCTTATCGTCGGCGTGTGAATCCCGAGCCCGATTTGCGGGTTGCTATCCAACTCTGCCTCTTGGGATCGTTTTGAGAAACTTCGTATACCCGTTGAAGTTCGCTTATCGGATCGGGACCACCATGGCGAGTCAACTTGAATATTATGTTGCTCCGCATTTGCCCGACTACACTAACTCAGTTGCAAGGCGCCGTCTTCAATTGGAGCTTCTTCGATCAGTTTGCGGTCCAGCAGGTAGTCCTGGGTGTTGCGCCAGGGAGCCTGGATCTTCTGTTTCGGGAACAGGTGCATGGCGCGCTGCATGTAACCGGGATTGAAGTCGTCGATCCAGCCGAGTTCGGGCAGGTCCGTTTCTTCCTCGCGCAACACGGGTTCGCATTGCCGGACGCCTCTGGCGTCCATGGTATTGAGCAACTTGCAGAAATAGCGCGAATTCAGGTCAGCGCGCAAGGTCCAGGAGGCGTTGACGTAGCCGAAGGTGTACGCCAGATTCGGCACGCCGGACAGCATCATGCCGTGGTAATTGAACGAGCGCGTAGGCTCGATCTTCTCGCCGTCGCGGTAGAGGCTGACGCCGCCGAACATCTGCAAGTTCAGGCCGGTGGCGGTGACGAGAATGTCGGCATCGACGGTTTCGCCGTCTCGCATCCTCACGCCCGTTTCGGTGATGCTTTCGATCCGGCCGGTGACGACATCGGCCTTGCCTTCCCGAATCGCCAGGAACAGGTCGTTGTCGGGCACCAGGCAGAGGCGTTGGGTCCAGGGTTCGTAGCTGGGCGTGAAATGTTTTTCCACGTCATAATCTTCGCCGAGCACCTTGCGTACGCGCTTGATCAGGTAGTCCCTGATCTTCTCGGGCTTCTCCCGCGAGCGCCGGTAGACCATGTCCTGCAGGCGCACGAAACGCCAGCGATTGATCTTGCTGGCCCAGCGCGCAGGCAGCAGCGCATTGAGCAGGGCCGCGATGCGGTCCTTGCCAGGGCGGGAAATGATGTAGCTCGGCGAGCGCTGGATCATGGTCACCTTCGCGGCCTTTTGCACCAGTGCCGGAATGAGCGTTACCGCGGTGGCGCCGCTGCCGATCACCGCCATTCGCTTGCCCGAATAATCCAGCTCTTCCGGCCAATGTTGCGGATGAACGACCGAACCGCCGAATTGCTCAAGGCCGGGAAGATCGGGCGTATAGCCTTTTTCGTAGTCGTAATAGCCGCAGCACATGAACAGGAAACGCGCCCTGATTTCAGACTCGCGGCCCTCGCTGTCAAGCACCGATGCGGTCCAGACGGCGGATTCGCTGTCCCAGGCAGCCGAGGTCACCTTGTGTCCGAACCGGATGCGGTCGCGAACGCCGTATTCGTCGACCGTTTCCTGCAAATAGTCGCGAATGGCGTCAGCGTCGGAAATCACCTTCGGATTGGTCCAGGGCTTGAAACT
>JANQSV010000268.1 GCA_028279115.1 Pseudomonadales bacterium | reverse complement strand
GGCCTGGACAAGCTGGCGGCCAGGGAAAGGAAAAGGAATCGGACGGGCAAGGCCGCGTAGTCCGGAGCGCCTCCAATTTCATGCCCGAACGGGCAGCGTTGCCCGTGCCCGCGAAAAAGTTTCACTTCCCGTCGATCCCGGACCTGTCCTGAATTTCTTCCATCGACCGTCAAGTTGAACCGGATTCATGATATGGCGTTGGCTGATGGGTGTCCCAGAACCCCTGGTGTCCCAGAACCCCTCGATGGGTGTCCCAACCTCAGAAACCTCAGAACCTCTCGAACCTCCCCGGAAACCCGCAACTTACGGTCAACCTGCTCTACGGGCCGCGCTAGCTACTCTGGTATATTTAGCCTTTCTGACTCATTCCCGGATTCGCGATGGAGCTGGCAGTCACAGGCATAAATCACAGCACCGCGAACATATCTCTGCGTGAACGGGTAGCCTTCCCTCCGGCCATAGTCACCAGCGCCCTGAAACAAGTGATCGGGCTGCCCGATGTGAACGAGGCCGTCATTGTCTCGACCTGCAATCGAACCGAAGTGTATCTCGGATTTACCGGACCCGAGCCCGAGCCGGACCCAGAGCCGGAAAGGGCCGCCGGGCGGTATCGGCTCACGCTCGAATGGCTGGCTGGATTTCATGGCATGAGCGCCGATGAACTGATCTCTTGCAGCTATTTCCACGTAGGCGGGGAAGCCGTGCGACACCTGATGCGAGTCGCCGCCGGGCTCGATTCGATGGTGCTGGGTGAACCGCAGATTCTCGGACAGATCAAGTCGGCTTACGCGCTTTCCCGCGATCTGAAACTGATCGGGGGAAATCTGGCCAAGGCCTTCGAGGCAGCCTTTTCCGTCGCCAAGGAAGTACGCACCGAGACCGCGATCGGCGCCAGTCCGGTCTCCGTGGCCTATGCCGCGGTAACCTTGGCGGGACGGATATTTTCCGATCTTTCGCGCTTGCAGGTGCTGTTGGTCGGCGCCGGCCGCACGATTGAACTTGCAGCGCGGCATCTCACGGAGAAAGGAGTCCGCGGCATCGTCGTCGCCAATCGCACCCTCGATAACGCCTTGCAACTCGCCGGCAAGCTTTCCGGTGAAGGCGCCTTGCTGTCTGATCTGCCCGAACTGCTGGTCGACGCCGACATCATAATTTCATCAACGAGCAGTCAATTACCACTGATCGGCAAGGGCGTGGTGGAACGGGCGATCCGCCGCCGCAAGCACCGCCCGATATTGCTGGTTGATTTAGCGGTTCCGCGTGACATCGAAGTCGAGGTCGGCGAGATTCCGGATGCCTATCTGTATGGCATCGACGACATCGGCAGTGTCATCGAGGACAGTGTCAACAGCCGCCGCGAGGCCGCTGCGCAGGCAGGCGGCTTCATCGACTTGGGCATGGAAAAATTTCTCGGCCGGTTGCGTTCGCGCAATGCCGTCGCTACTCTGCGCCGCCTGCGCGGCAAGGCGGATGCGATCAGGGAAGCGGAATTGCGGCAGGCTCGGCGCGAACTCGAGAAGGGCGGCGATGCCGGAACCGTGCTCGAATCCCTGGCCCGGGCGATCACCAACAAGCTGATCCATGCGCCCAGCGTTCGCATGAAACAGGCCAGCGCCGAAGGCCGGGATGAATTGCTGCGCGTAACGCAGGAACTGTTCGAACTCGATGAGGGTGAGGGCCGGTCGGCGCAGCCGACCAAAAGCAACGCTTTTGGAGGCCCGAACGGCTCGACAGGAAGTCGAGACCGGGGGTAGTCGAAGTCTCGGACCCGCGCCAGGGATGGCGTGGACGAACCGAATCGAAGGCGCGTTGGCCGGTCGGCGCTGAGCTGCACTCCGCGGCTGGAGCGCGGGATCCACAAAGTTGAACTACAAGCGATAAAGTCATGAAGGAATCCATTCGCCGAAAACTCGACGGATTGCGGGAACGCTTCGAGGAACTCGAAGGCCTGCTCAGCGATGCCGATGTAATCGCCGACCAGGCGCAATTCCGCGAATTGTCGAAGGAATACGCCGAACTCGAGGGCGTGGTGCAAACTTACGGCCGCTTTCTGGCCGTGGACGGCGACTTGCGCGAGGCGGAGGAAATGCGGCGCGACGCCGATCCTGATATCCGCGCCATGGCGGAGGAGGAAATAGCCGCCTCGGGCGAGGCGCGCGACCGGCTTGAGCAGGATCTGCAAATCCTGTTGCTGCCGCGCGACGAGAGAGACGCCTGCAATGTCTTTCTCGAAATCCGCGCCGGCGCCGGCGGCGACGAGGCCGCGCTGTTCGCCGGCGACCTGTGCCGCATGTATCAGCGCTATGCCGAATGGCAGCAATGGAGCGCGGCCGTCATCAGCGAGCGGCCGGGCGAGCATGGCGGTTACAAGGAAGTCATCTTGCGCATCGAAGGCCGCGACGTATACGAAAAGCTCAAGTTCGAGTCAGGCGCGCATCGCGTGCAACGCGTTCCCGAAACCGAAGCCCAGGGGCGCATCCATACTTCGGCATGCACTGTCGCCGTGCTGGCCGAAGCCGATGAGATCGATGACATCGAATTGAATCGGAACGACTTGCGCATCGACACTTTCCGCGCCAGCGGCGCCGGCGGCCAGCATGTCAACAAGACCGATTCGGCGATTCGCCTCACTCATCTTCCGACCGGAATCGTGGTGGAATGCCAGGACGAGCGCTCACAGCACAAGAACAAGGCGCGGGCGATGTCCCTGTTGCAGGCCCGGCTGCTCGAGGCGGCGAGGGCGGACCAGCAACAGGAAGAGTCCGACACGCGCCGCCGGCTCGTCGGCAGCGGCGACCGTTCGGAAAAGATCCGCACCTACAACTTCCCCCAGGGCCGGGTTACCGATCATCGCATCAAGTTGACCTTGTACAATTTGCCCGAAGTCATGAACGGCGACCTGCAATCGGTCATACAACCCCTGCTGAACGAATATCAAACCGACTTGCTGGCCGGACTCGCCTCTTGAGCCCCACCATGATCACCTGCGCCGACGCCATGGAGCTGTCCCGGGAGCTCCGCGAAGTCAGCGACAGCCCGCGGCTCGATACGGAACTGCTGCTGGGACATGTGCTGCAAATCGACCGGGGCGCCTTGCGCGCCCGGCCGGAGCGGGTGCTCGGCGCACAGGAGCAAGGCGAATTCCACCGCCTGCTGGAACGCCGCAAGCGGCGCGAACCCGTGGCCTATCTGTTGGGCAGCGCAGGCTTCATGGATTTTGACCTGGAAGTGAATCCGGCGGTGCTGATCCCGCGTCCCGAAACCGAACTACTCGTGGAACTGGCGCTTGCGACACTGGCGGCGCATCAAGGCAAGCCGCTGCGGATCGCCGATCTCGGCACGGGCAGCGGCGCCATCGCCATCGCCCTGGCGCGCCATGACCCGGCCTGGTCGGTGCTCGGAATCGATATCAGCGAGGATGCCCTGGCCGTGGCGCGCCGCAACGCCGTGCTCGCCGGTGGGAATCTGCGCTTCCGGAGCGGTTCCTGGTGCGAAGGGCTGGCGCCAGGAAGTTTCGACCTGATCGTCGCCAATCCTCCTTATGTAGCCCCCGGCGACCCCGCCTTGCATCCCGATTGCGCCTGGGAACCGCCCATCGCCCTGTTCGCCGGCGACGATGGCCTGGAGGCGATCCGGCAGATCGCTACCCATGCAAGGCGTTGCCTGAAACCCGGCGGCCCGCTGTTGCTCGAACACGGCTTCGACCAGCGCGGCCAAGTGGCCGAGTCGCTCACGGCCGCCGGCTACCGCGATATTGAAGGTTGCAAGGATCACGCCGGCCACGACCGCTTGGTCCGCGCGCGGCGGAGCCCGGCAAGCCGTGCCGGCACGTGATCGCCTTCGTCAGTTGCTACGGCGTGCGAAAAGAATAAGCTGCCGATATGCGCTCCTCGGTATCGCATCGCGTAGCACATGAAAAATACATTATTTATTTCTGAATTCACACACAAAAAATGTTCAAAATTGCCCGTATTCTGTGAAAATCCATGGAAGAGCGAAGTCGAAGCGCGCGCCGATGGCGCAGTTCAGGTTTGAATTTCGCTCATGGAGAATTCCGCGTCCGGACAGTGGATGTGTGAAAGAAGAGGCAAGGTGCGCAATGGAGATGGTCGCTTGTATTAGCTTGAGACCTCGAACGCCGCTTGGCGCACTCCCGATCATGAGGGAACTGCTCCGGCGCCCCTGTTCGTCCCGCTCGACAAGAATTTTGTTGAATGCCCTGCTTATCTCCGCCGTCTTGTGGCCGTACATGGCGGCGGAAGCGCAAAACCTTACTTTTTCCTCGACCTCTCTTGAGTTGACTCCCGGACAGTCCACGCCCTATGTCATTGCGCTGGATTGCCCGGTTCCCGATCCGGACGCCCGATGGGGATTGTTCGTTGATTGGACATACGAGGGCGATCCGCTGGTCGCCCAGGCCTTCCCACCCATTCCTGCCGTGCCAGGGTACACGGCCTGGATAGAGTTTGCCGCGTGGGATTGCGGAACGAGATACGACTCCCGCACCATCAGCGTCTCCGCAACAGGCGTGGGCATTACAGAGGTGCGGTACAAGATCTCATTCCAGGAGTATCCGGGTGGCCCCTTGACCACGATTTCCACACCGACGGTGACTATTACGGTGACTGGCAA
>JANQSV010000263.1 GCA_028279115.1 Pseudomonadales bacterium | reverse complement strand
CGCAAGGTCTTGTAACAGACGAAGCGCGACAGGTGCTGGTCCTTGCAGGACTTGATCAGCGACTTGCCGCCTTCGGCGATGGTGCTGAAAAAAGCGTAGCGGGTGCGCTGATCGATCTTTTTCGGCAGGGTCTTGTCAGTCTCCTCCAGGAATATCGAGTCGTATTCTCTGGGCGGCTCGGGAAAATTCAGCATGATCTGGAGCCCGCAACCCCGCGTCGGAAAATCGGACTCGGCACAGTAACAGATATCAACCCGATTCGCAGCCTTGTGGCTTCGATCCGTCGTCCGCCGACGACTCACACTTTCGGGTCGTATAATGCGCGCTGATTTCGAATGGGCCGGATTTCTTATGCAGATTTACTCAAGCGGGGGGCGGAGGTTTGTGGATAGCGAGTTCCATGTTCGGTATGCGGAGACCGACAACATGGGGATTGTTCATCACTCGACGTACTTCGTTTATTTTGAAGAGGGCCGCAGCGAATACATGCGCCAAATGGGAAGCGATTACGCCCATGTGGAAGCGAGCGGATACAACTTGCCGGTGACCGAAGCCCAGGTGCGCTTTGCGGGCAGCTTGCGCTACGGCCAGAAAGTGCGCGTGCGGACCTGGATCGCCGAAAGCCTCAGCCGCCGCCTCACGTTCGCCTACGAGATCACCGCCGGCGACGATTCCGAAGTGCTCGTGACCGGCTTTACCCGCCACGTCTGGACCGACCGGGGTGGCAAGGTCACCCGGCTGCCCGGGATCTGGCAGAACCATTTCCAGCCGTAGGTTCGCATTCACCCCCACCAAATTCGCTTTGCGAATTTGACTCCCCCAAAGGGGGAGTAGCGCTCCGCCGACGCTGTTGCCGCCACCACTCCCCCTTTGGGGGAGTCAAAACTGCGAAGCAGTTTTGGTGGGGGCAAGATGCTTGACCTTCCTCAGCGACTGAACCCGATTGTAGAGAAAGTCCGTCAGTTCCTGCCGGCCGTCGAGCGCCTGCATGGCGGTCCATGGGATGGGCTCGCCGATTTCGACGCGCAAGGTCTTGCCGAACTTGTTGCGCGCCTCGTGAATCAGCAGGGCCGTTCGCAGCGGCTCGGCAATATGCGAGGCAATGTGGAACTTGCGGCTGTTGCGGCCGTGGAAATAGATCGGAACGACCGTGGCCCGGGCGTCCCGGACGATCTTCGCGGCGAAATTGGTCCAGGGGCCGTCCCTGACTTCGCCGAAGCCCAGCTTGCCCGCCGTGGACACCGCGCCGGAAGGGAAGATCAGCACGGGAATGTTGTCTTCAAGCGCTTCCAGCGCGAGTTGCCTGGAACGGATATTGGTCTTGCGCGCCAGCGGCGTGCCGGTGAAATCGATGGGCAGGAAATAAGGCGCGAGTTGCCGGTCCTGGCACAACAGGCTGTGCAGCATGATGCGGAATTTGCCGCGCAGCTTGACGGCGATATCGCATAACACCATGCCGTCGACCACGCCGAAAGGATGATTGGCGACGAAAACCAGCGGCGCTTCCGGCGCCAGTCCGGCGAGAGCGTCGCGCTCCATGTCGATCCTGATCGAGGCTGCTCGCAATCCTTCCTCGAAGAAATTGTCAATGCCGAGCTTTCTTCCTTTCAACTGCCAGTAGATGCGCTCGATCCGGCGGCGGCCGGAAAGCAACTCCAGCGCGGCAATCAGCCGCCGTTCCAGCCAGGAATCGTCCGGCTGCACGTAGGACACGCGCGGTGGATCGCGCAGATAGCAGGCGAATTGCGGGTCGACTTCGGGCAATGTCTTGGAAATAGCCGCGTTCGGTTCAGTGCGCATGGTGGTAGGTGAAGTAACCGGTGAACATCTCTTCCCAGCTTTCCACGCCGAAACGGAGTTCGGCGTCGGGATTGGGATTGTTGGGATTGGAAATCGAGTTGTCAAAAGCGCCGATGACGTGAAGGGTCGCGCCGGCGGGAATCGCAAGCGGTTCATCGAGCCTGTAATAGGGCTGCCAGCCGTAGTTGTAAGCCGGCACCGAAAATATCTCGCGCAACGGCTCGCCAGGCGCCTGGTAGGCGAACTTCATTTTCTTGCCGCGGAAGTTCATCCGCGCGCGTACGCCGGTAAGCACTGCGTCCCGTTCCAGGCGCCGGCTGGCGCGCAGCGGGAATTCGGGGACATTGGGCGGCAGCAGGAAACGGGTCGATACCGCGTCCGTGAAAATCTCGCGCTCCGGCGGCTCATCGTAAAAATACAAGCCGATACGGGTGGCGTCGCTGGTTGACTGGCCATTGGTCACATAGTGGAATTGCATCGAGAGTTTCTCGCCGGGCCTGATGCGCACACCGGTTCCCGGCGGGAATTCCCGCAACAGGTCCTGACCCGGCGCATAGCCGTCGAGAAACCTGCGCGTGCTGTTTTCCTGGCGGCGTTCCGCGCCCCAGAAATCCTCGCCTTCCCCGGTGACGAAACTCATCAGGTGGTGCAACACCGATTGGTCGCCCGGCAGGTATTGCAAGGCGCGCACCCATTTTTCCCCGCCAAGGCCGAGTTCGGTTTCTTCATAGGTGTAGTCGAGCACGCCGACGGGCGGTATGTCCTGCCGCGGCGCCTGGACGATGTAGTCGGGCTCGCCGAGTTGCCAACCCGGCGCCGGCGCCTCGGCCAGCGCCAGCAGGGGATCCGCTTCCCCGGCCGGTCCGGGCGCGCCGGCGTCGATCCAGTTGACCAGCACTTGCAGATCTTCGACGGCGATATATTGCGCGTCCCGGGAATGACCGATGTGCGGGTCCACCTGCATCGGCGGCATGCGCTTGTTGAGCAGCACCTCGCGGATCATCGGCGACCAGCCGAGCAGCATCAGATGGCTGTCGAGGGCGAAGGGACCGACGCCGCCGCGGCGATGGCACATGCCGCAATTCTCGATGATTCGCGGCGCCACTTCGCCGGCGTAATCGGGCGCCTCGGCAAGCATGGCCTCGCGCATCGGAAACGCAAGCGGACAGCCCGCCTCCAGCGGCGCCCGGATGCTGTCGGCGATGCTGTTTGTGACTTCGGCCGCCAGCACGGCGTCCAGGGCTTGTTCAAACCCGGCGCCGGCCGCGCCCTGGTAGAACAGCGACAGCCGTTCCGGAAACAGCAATGCCACTTCTCCCGCCTGTCCGAATTCCAGCGCCGCGGAAACGAGGCGCCCGCCATCGTCGAGAATCGGCAGTTCCAGTTCGAGTCCGTGCAATTGCCCGCGGTCGAGCCCCTGGGTGTCAATAAAGAGGAAGGCAATATCCCGATCACCGAGCGTGTCGCCGAGATCTTCAAACCTCCCCGCCATCTCCGCCATGGCCGGACAATCGGCGCTGTAGGCCATGACCGCGAGCGCGCGCATATGGCGGTAGCGGCTCAACTGGTGAAATTCGCCGTGCTGATCGAGCAAGGCGAAATCGTCGACGCGCTCAAGCGCCGCCTGGGCCGGGGCAAGCCAGATCAGCGGCAGCAGCAGGCCGCATCGGACGAACATGTTCCGGGCAATGAATCGCATCGCGGTGGATCGGCGGGAGTCCGGCAAATCAGCGCGCCACTTTACTATTGTGGACATGCAAGTTTCCAGTCGCGGTCAGAGTCCGCCGCAAACAAGTTGTTATTCCGCGCGCAGTCGCGGAATCCACCCTTCTTTACTCATGGCCTCCGGAAGCTCCCAGTCGCCGAAAGAGCGGCGACAGAGCGAAGCACAAGACGAAATAGAGCGCCGCGGCAGTAATCCACGCTTTGCAGACGGCGCGAGTACGACCGTTCCCGAGATCAGGGCCGGCAGGTTGACGGTGAGATTTCCCGCGCTGCGCGCCAGGCCGGGAATCACTCCGAAAATCAGCGCCAGAACGCTGGCGTATATGCTGATCCGCAAGGTCGTGACGAATCCGGCCGCGAACAGATTGGTGGCCCAGCGGCCCTCGGTCTCGGCATCCCGCCTCGCACCTCCGCCGCGCGCGGCCACGAGCCGGCGACGGTTCGAACTCGTCTGGCAGCGTAACACTTGCTTACAATTCAACCGCTTCCGCGCCTTCCGGACACTGGACGATGCGCGGCCTTGCCATTATGCTTTTTATCTGCTTGGAGTCGGCGGCCACGATGGCCATCCATCGCCCGCAAGCTTTCTGAATCGTACGAAGAGGAACAACTCGATGCGACGCATGTACATATCATTGCTGGCGTCCGCCGCCCTGCCGTTGTTGGCCGTTGCGCCGCTGTCACAAGGCCAGGACGACCAATCTCGCTTTCTGTCTTTGACGCCGCCCGAAGGGCTGCCGATCATTCCCCTGATGGAAGGCTGGGTCGCCAATGAAGACGGCACCACGACCATCTCGTTCGGATTCATCAACCGCAATACCGATGAGGATGTCGATATCCCGCTCGGCGAGAACAATTATATCGAGCCCGCCGAGTTCGACGGCATGCAACCCACGCACTTTCCTTCGGGCCGCGGCACCGGCGTCTTCATCGTCACGCTGCCGGAAGACCAGGCGGACATGGACGTCTGGTGGCATCTGCGGACCGGCGAAAGCGAAGTGCTCCGGGTTCCGGGCAGGCGCGGCGCCTCCGCCTATGAGCTTGACTTCATCCGTCCGCGGCCCCAGGGTTCGCTGCAGCCGCTGGCCGCGTTCGGCGATACCGGACTTTCCGCCGGCCTGATGGCCAACGTTTCCGATTACGGCTCCAGCGTCGCCGTGGGGGAGACGGTCGAACTCGTGCTCAACGCGAGCGATCCGGCCGATCGCGATCCCGAAGATCCCCGCTTCGGCGAGCCGCTCGACATGAATATCGAGTTCAGCAAGCATCAGGGTCCGGGCGACGTGACTTTCGAGCGCGATCCCGACGCTCCCGAGCCGGAGAATCCGTTCGATCCGAACGATCCGCGCTTCGCGCAATTCAACGGTCCCGCGGACAATCAGACCATGATCGAGGGCGGCGCGGGCTCCGCCATGGTGATGGCGACTTTTTCCGCGCCCGGAGATTACATCATCCGCGCCGCCGTCAATGTGCATACGGCGCCGGACAGCTCCTACGGCGATCAGTGCTGCTGGACCAATGTCTATCAACGTGTCACGGTAACCGAGTAAATCCTGTTTCAAATTGTTGCATTCGCCGGCGCTTTTCCAACTGGCGAATCGTGGACTTGAAGCAGGCAACTATTTAGTATTTGGCGAGTACTCCGTCAGCAAGAAAACGCTTAATCGAGGAGAACGACATGAAACTGGCGCAAGCACTGATCCTGATCGGCGGCCCAATCGCGTTAGTCGCGTTCGGCGCCAAGGCGCAAAACCCCGAAAACCAGCACCAAATCACCTACAACGGTGACGTCGCGAGAATCATCAACGAGAATTGCGTGGTCTGCCATCGCGAAGGCGGCATCGGGCCGATGCAATTCGAGAACTACGACCAGATCCGCCCTTGGGCGCCCCTGATTTCGTTCAAGGTGGCAAATCGGGAAATGCCTCCTTACGCCTACGACCGCGGCATCGGCATCCAGGAACTGAAAGGCGACTGGCGGCTGGCACAGGAAGATATCAACACCATCGTCGCCTGGGTTGGGCAAGGCGCGCCGCTGGGCGATCCCGACATCGTCCCGCCGACCCCCGATCTGCCCGATCCGGACGCTTGGAACTTCGAGCCCGAACTCGGCGCTCCCGACCTGATCGTTCCGTCGATTCCCATGGACATTCCGGCCAGCGGCAATGACCTGTGGAGCAAGCACTACGTGCCGAGCACCCTCGCCGCCGACCGCTGCATCAAGGCGGTGCAGGTGAAGCCGCGCGGCGACGCCAAGGCGGTGGTGCATCACGCCAATTCCTATGTGGAAGCCTTGAACGAAGAGGGCGAATTCGAGCGATTCGGTCAACTCACCGAATATGCCATGGGCAAGTGGGGCGAATTGATGCCGGAAGGCGTCTGCCGCACCCTCCCCGGCGGTTCGCGCATTTCCTGGGACATCCACATGTTCCCCGGCGGCGTTGGCGCGACCGCGGAGGGCCTGATGATCAAGGACAACATCGTTGAAATCGGCCTTTGGTTCCACGAAGAGGACTATGTCGAAACCGAGCAGCCCTACAAGCAGGATCTGCGTCTGTATCCGATGCGTTCCGGCTACGAAGGTGGCCACCTGATCGTTCCGCCCAATGGCTATACCATGACCCAGGGCTTCCACTCTTTCGATCACCCGGTCCGCATCGACAGCTTTCAGCCCCACGGCCATCTGCGCATGAACGCCGCTTCCCTGGAAATTTTCTATCCGGAAACCGGCCGCACCGAGCAAATCAGCCAGATCTCCAACTGGAGCGCGACTTGGCATCACAGCCACATCTACGCTCCGGATGTGGCCCCGCTGTTGCCGACCGGCGCGATTCTGGTGATCAAGCAGTGGTATGACAATACCGCCAACAACCCCAACAACCCCGACCCGGATCAGTGGGTGTACGGCGGCAGCCGCACCGGTGACGAAATGTCCCATGCGTGGATCGCCATTACTCACCTGGACGAAGAGGGCTATGAAAAGATCGTCGCCGAGCGCAAGGCGGTCGAGCAGCGCTCTTTCGCCGGTTCCGACTGAGTAATCACCGGCAGGATTTTTTCGGCGGGACGATGCAGGGCCGACCGGAGCAATCCGGTCGGCTTTTTTGTGCCGTATCCGCTCGCGCTCAGGCCGCCAGGGCGAGTTCCAGTTCTCGAATTTCCCCGTCGCGAAACCTGAATTTGTCCATTCCCACGACTTCCTTGGCGTCATTCAGATAGCGTCGGCCAAGTTCCAACTTTGAATTCCGGCTGCACAACAAGGCCAGATTCAGCAAAGTCTCCCATTCGACCGCGGTCACGGCCATGCGCTGCGCGATGCCAAGCGCTTCATCGAGATCGGTCTGGGCGGCTTGCAAATCTTCGGTTTCGATAAAAAACCGCGCCCGGTAATTCAGTACGCCCGCGAGGCAGATCCATTCGCCGGAGGAACGCAACATCTCCACCTGTTTGTCCAGGCACCGTCTCGCGTTTGACTGATCGCCCTGCCGTTGCAGAACAAGACTGAGCAAGAACAGTTCCCTGCTGTGATGAAGCTCTGTATCGAACGATATTTGCCAAGTTCCCGATTCTCCCGTTTCGAGGCTCGGCACGGAGCGTTTCAGCGATTCCCAAACCGCACCCGTTTCAAGCAGGTACCGGCAAAAGTGATAGTTTGTGAGCGGAATCTCGATGTCCGCATCGGGGTTGGCGGCAGCGATCAACCGGTCGGCCCGACGGAACAATTCGCCGGCCTTTTCGAGTTTGCCGCGCAGGAACAGGACATTGGCGGCAAGCATGTCGCCACTGGCTATAGTGACCGGGTCGCCGCCATGAGCGAGTTTCTTGCGAATGCGATTGGACCAGCGCGTGGCTTCCGGCAATCTTCCCGCCATGATGAACATTCCCAACAGCAGGCAGGCCGCGCTGACCGCGTTCGTCCATTGTTGCCGGCCCAGAAACCATTTCAGGCAGCCGCGGGCCAAAGTCGTCGCCTGATCGATGTCGCCGAGATGGGCAAAATTGGCCGCGGCGCAAAATTGCAGTTCGACTCTTGATTCCTCATTCGAAACGCCTGCGCCCACCCGGAGCCAGGGATCCGCGAAAAAGGTCCGCAAACAAGCTTGATCCAGATAGTGGAAGTCGGGCGACGCCTGAAAAAACCGGGCGCTTCTCAAGCGCCGGAAATACAGGTCAAGGGCTTCGTTCAGGGATTCGGATCGAACGCCGTTGATGACGGCGCGATAAAGAATCTCCCGATTGGGCGCGGAAAGCCAGAAACCGGTTTTCTTCCGCCGCATCCGGTCGAAAAGCAACCTGTTGCCTGCTGTCCAAAGCTTGGGAAAATTCCATTTCAGGTCCAGCGCCATCGCTTCTCCGGCGAAGCGGGTCATCTCCAGAATCATGCCTTGCCGTTGGCGCCCTACCCGGACAATACCCGCATTTTCCATTGCGAAGATTCCATAACGCAGTTCGATTCGGGTCAAGGAAAGGATTTCGCGGGTCAGACCATCAATCCGCCGATAGCGGCAGATATCGAGAACCTCTTTCAAACGCACCGACCGCTGATACAGGCTCAGCAGGTAGAAGAATCTGCGCTGTCCATCCAGGGGCAATCGATCAAGATAGTCGCGGGCCAGTTGCGTGGCGCGTTCTCTTTCACCGCTTTCTTCCAGCAACGGCCCGATTTCCATGTATTGGGCCAGATTCCCGTCGCAAGCCAGATCCAGATGTTTACCCAGCAGGCGGAGACCAAGGGGCAGTCCTTCGTGTTGCCGAACCGCGTGAACGACCTGATTCGGCTCGCCGTTTACTTCGTAGAGCGACAAGAGCTTTTTCCCCGCAAACTCGTCAAGCCCGCCGAGTTCCAGCGAAACCGCGCGGGGACCGCCGATAGCCTCCAGATCGGCATTCTTCAGCCGTGTGCTGAGAATGCAAAGACCCGAATTTTCCTTTACCAGCTCCCGCACGAGCAAGGCGAAAGCCGGATCCGCAAACTGTCCGAAATTCGGTCCATAGCAATGTTGCAGATTTTGCACGCCATCGAGTACGAGCAGGGTCCGGCTTCGCCTGATTTCCCGAACCAGCCGCATGACCTGGTTCGCCGGATCTTCACGAGCCGCTTTCGCGTCTCCCAGCGCAGACAGGGCCTGACTGAAGAACCGCTCAGATGATGAATCGGGTGAATGCGAGCCGTAGCCATGATGGAACGACCAGGTAAAGACCGTTTCCGCTCCCCGATAGTTATCGGCCTCCATCCCGGCAAGCCATTCGTTGACAAGGGAACTCTTGCCGACGCCGCCCACGCCCGTGATCTGGATCATGTTGGCGGAACATTGATTCCAGGCATCGTTCAACACCTCGAGTTCGATTTCCCGGCCAAGCAATTTCCCTTCGGTCAACGGCATATCGTTATTGAAAATCCGTCCCGGCGGGCGCAGTCTCACCCGATGACGCCGGTCGAGCGTCATCCTGACCTCTTTATCGAACTCTTCGTATTCCAGTGTGAACAGGTAGGAATCAATGCCGAACAACCGTCCAATCCGGAAGAAATGCGCGTCGGGAATGGCGTCACCGGACTGAGTTCCGCTACCCGTTCCCCATTTGCTCACGGATTGCCGGCTTACGCCCAGCAAATCGGCCAACTTCTGATTGCTGGTTATGCCCGGTCTGGCTTTCAACTGGTAGAGAAGCTTGAACTTTTTGGCAAGCTTGGGATGCTTGTTCATTCGCATTTCTGACGGACGGAATGCCGGGTCGTCCTCCTTTGCAGATTGCATTCCCTTAACTTCGTGGCCTAGCATAATAGGAAGCGTGGCGGCTTGCAATCGAAATTTTCCAGCCGGTTGCGACTTCTCATCTCTCCCCGCCAGCGCCAGATTCCGATTCTGCCGATTCTGGCCGATTCTGGGACATCCATCATACGATTCCGCGATTCTGCATACGATTCTGGTACGATTCTGGGACATCCATCATATACACACCATATCATGAATCTGGTTCGACTTGAGGGGCGATTGAAGAAATTCCGGGCAGTTTCGGGATCGATGGCGAGTGGAACTTTTTCGCGGGCACGGGCGACGCTGCCCGTTCGGGCATGAAATTGGAGGCGCTCCGGGCTACGCGGCCTTGCCCGTCCGATTCCTTTTCCTTTCCCTGGCCGCCAGCTTGTCCAGGCCGTT
>JANQSV010000262.1 GCA_028279115.1 Pseudomonadales bacterium | reverse complement strand
GCTCGGCGCTCGGCGCTCGGCGCTCGGCGCTCGGCGCTCGGCGCTCGGCGCTCGGCGCTCGGCGCTCGGCGCTCGGCGCTCGGCGCTCGGCGCTATTGTACAAGCATCTGTTCTCATCGCGCAATCCCGTTTCACATACGCATCCGCCGCGGAATTTTCCCGCCGCGGCATTCGGGTCCGAACCGCGCCACCGGCGCGCACTCTTCCCCGACGCGGCGAATTATTTGTGAAACGCGGGCAAGTTTGAATGTTTTTTGCATGTTTTTTGCATGTTTTTTGCATGCTTATTGCGAGCTGCGAATGCGGCTGGCGCGAACGGGCGCGTTCCGGGCAAGGGCTGCGGCGGGTCCGGGCGCGTGTTTTCCCGTCCCGGATATGTTACTTTCCCGGCCCGGTTCGCCGACCGGAACGAACCGGCGGCGGAACGCTCCGGGGAGGACGGAATCGTGGGCCGGGACATCGAAACGGCGCGCACGGAGGGGGACGGGCGGACGCGCATTTTCCAGATCGGCATGCAGCGCTGCGGCACGACTTCGCTCGCGCTGTTCCTCAATCGCTGCGGCATTCCCTGCGTCCACTACGACGAGGGCCGCCTCGCCAAACGCATCCGGGTCAACCTGGCGGCGGGCGACCGGCCGCTCGCGGGTTACGACGAGCGCTACCTCGCCTTCGCCAACATGAACTGGAACGCCGCCGACGACTATTGCGACGCATTCAAGGAGTACGCCGCCTTCCGCCGCGCCTACGGCGGGCGCTACATCCTCAACACGCGCCCGATGGAGCGCTGGGTCCGCAGCGTGATGAACCACAAGGCGCTGCGCGGGCGCCGCGAAGCGGCGGGGCACTGGATGTTGCGCTTCGGTACTGCCGATCCGGAGCGGGTGGCCGCGGGCCTGCGCGCCGAACGCGAAGAACACCACCGCCGGGTGCTGGCGGAAATTCCCGCGGACGAACTGCTCGTGTTCGACATCGAGTCGGACCCGCCGGAGCGCTTGTGCGACTTCATCGGCGTTCCCCGCGAGTACGCGCGTTGCTGGACGCGCGAGAACGCAACCATGAACCCGCTGGGACGCTTCCTGGTGCGCGCCGTGCCGGAGGCGGTCAAGCGCAGCATCCCGGAACGCTACAAGCGCCCGGTCAAGAACCGGCTGGCGAGGTGAGGCCGCGGACGGTCCGGGAAAGAAATATTCCCCGTTCGCGGTCTATTCCAGAGTTCGCGCCAAATCAGGCGAAGCCTCCGTCAAGGCAAACGGTTAATGAGCGCGCCCGTTTGTCGCCGGAAATGGCCCTGCGCATCGAGAAGGCGTTCGGCGTTTCGATGGATACGCTCATGCGCATGCAGAACAGCTACGATATTGCGCAGGCGCGAAGGCGGGAAAGCGAAATCAAGGTATCTCCATTCGTCTAGCGCAAGAGTCGGCGGCTACCCAATACTCCAGGGAGAACGAGATGAGCCCACGATTTATAGGGGTGTGATACCCTGTCGGCGTGATGCCCTCTTGAAAGTGACTGATTGGCATCGTGCTGTGGAAAACGAAGTCAACTGCGGGATGAAGAAATGGCCACTTTTGTGATTTACCTGGAAGAGCCTAATGAGGAGGTCTGGGAAAGAATCAGTGACAGATGGAAAGACAGCCACTTTTTTGCCAGTGATCGACTGGCATTGGTATCTTCAAACGGCATCACACTGGCCAAGGACGTTTCAGATGCAGCAGGACTGACAGACGACGACAATCCTGTCCGCGGGCTTGTTGTCGAGCTCTCTGCCTACTACGGCTTTCATCAAAAGGAACTTTGGGAGTGGCTAAGGAAAGCGCAGGCATGAGAAGTGGGTACAGCAAACACAATAGCAACGGATCGCGACCTCCTGATATGCCGCAAACGCCGGGGTCTCATGACGGAGGATTTGATTCTCGACTCAGATCGCTGGAAAACAGGATGACGGCCGTAGAAACCAAGCTCGGCATGCTTTTCTGGTTTATCCCGATATCAGTAGCCCTGGTTTCCTTGCTGATTCAGTTTTTTTCCAGCTAGTCGGCGGCTGGCGAGGTGAGGCCGCCGGCGATCGCGCGGCCGGAATCCAGATACCAGGCGACGAAACGGGCTAGCCCATCCTGAATCCCGGTCGGCGCATCGTGGGATGGAACCGGCCGCGGCCAGCCCTGGCCACCTTCTTCCGGGGCGTCGGTTACGAACTCGCCACGAACCGCAGGCACCCGCTCGCGGAGCGCGCGCCGCCCGAGCAGCATTTCGAGGGCCGTGACGAAATCCTCCAGCCCAGCCGTAACGGGATGGCGCACGTCGGCCACCGCGTAGCGTATGCCGTGCGCGTCCGGCGGCGGGTGGTCGAGCGCCGTCAGCGTCGCCGCGGCCGCGTCGGCGGCGAAGGTGAAGGAGCGCCGCATGCGTCCGTGGCCGTGCAGCCGCACCGGGCGCCCGGCGAGGATCGCCTCGGTGAAGAGCCAGGCCGCCGTGTCGGGCCGCGACCAGGGGCCGTACAAGGTGAAGTAGCGCAATGACGTTGTCGGCGGCCCGCCCGCCTCCACGGCTGCCCGCGCCAGGATTTCCGCGCGCCGCTTGGTCGCGCCGTAGGCCGAGACCGGCGCCGGAGCCGCGCCCGGCCCGCCGTAGACCGCGCTGGATGAGGCGTGCATCAAGTGCGTAACGCCGCGCTCGCGGCAGAACGCGAGCACTTGCGCCTGGGCGAGAACGTTGTCGCGCACGAGGGACGGCCCGTCCGCGCCGCGCAGTCCGGCCCTGCCCGCCAGATGTACGACCCGCTCGATTTCCGATTCCGCGGCCGCCTTTTCCAGAGCCCCCGGGACTGAGAGGTCCGCGCGGCTGAATCCGAACCCCTCCAACTTCTCCAGCCGAGCCAGACGCGCCGCCGACAGCGCCGGATCGTCGAGCCGGTCCACCCCCAGCACCCGCTCGCCCCGGGCGAGCAGCGCCCGCGTCACGTGAAAGCCGACGAATCCCGCCGCTCCGGTCACCAGAACGCTCACCGGCGCCGCGCCCCCTTCAATGCCATTGCGTGTCGGATTGGAACAACCCCCCGGAATCGAATGGAGGCGGACCATACCACAGATGCGCGCGGGACCGGACGCCCGTTCTGGAAATGTTCCGGCGTCGGGCTTACCATCCGATCTGCCCGGGCGGCAGAAAGCTGCCCCGCAGACTTCAGTGGCAATCGAGTGACAGCTTTCAACGGAACAGCCAGCGGAAACGCCGCGGCGGCGCCCCTGCCGGAGCGGGCGCTGTTTGTTGGCGTTTGCGGCTGCCTTGCGCTGGTATTGCTTACGCCGCTGGTCTGGGCGCCGGAGACTTTTCATCCCGTTACCGTAGGCAAGGCGGTATGGTCGCGTTCGCTGATCGCGGTCGCCTTCGCGCTTTGGGCGGTGCTTGCGGCGCTTTACCCGCGCTGGCGGCCGCCGCCTTCGGCGATCCTGGCCGCTCTCTTTCTCGGCCTCGCGGCCGCGGCGCTCTCCGCGGCCTTCGGTGTGAGTCCGCAACGCAGCTTGTGGTCGACCTATACCCGCATGGAGGGGTTGGTCGACGCCGCGCACTGGACCGCGTTTGCGCTGGTGCTGACGGCGGTGCTGCGCGACGGGCGCGGGTGGGAGCGGCTGCTCAACGCCCATCTCGGCGTGGGGCTCGCTGTCGCGCTGATTGCGGCGTTGCGCTTTCAGGTTCCGGCAGCCGAGCTGTTCGGATTGCCGCCCGAAGGCCGCTATCCGCGGATCAGCGGGACCACCGCCAATCCGACCTTTCTCGGGGCCTACCTGCAGGCGACCGCGCTGATCGCCGCCGGGTTTTTCGTGCGCTCCTTCTTCCCGGCCCAGGAAGCGCGACGCCGCTCCCGGCGGCCGACCCGCGGCGATGCGCGCCCGCAATGGACGACCCGGCTGTTCTGGCTGGCGACCCTGGCCGCAGCGTTGTACGCGCTGACCCTGACCGGCTC
>JANQSV010000245.1 GCA_028279115.1 Pseudomonadales bacterium | reverse complement strand
CCTTCTGAGAAATAGAAAATGCCGGACTGCAACATCAGCTTCAGCGGATATACGAATATCAGCACCAGCATCACGATGGCGAGGCTGAGCACCACGGTTATACGGTCATTGAGCCCGAATATGCGGCTCCAGCCGACATGCACCAGCCACAACTGCCCCATGAGCAGGGCGCTGAGCAGGAAGGCCGGAATGTCCCTGGCGGTTTCCACGAGTTGCACCGGACTGCGCGGTATCTCGTCGATGCTGATGACCAGCAAGGTAAGGGTGAACGCGAAGGCCGCATCGACAAAGGTTTCGATCCGGGTCATGCTGTGCCCGCGCAGGATCAGACCGCCGTCGCGCGGGCAAGAGGCCATGTATTCGTCCGTCAGCCGTTCCATTTCCGCCCTCTTGCGTCATTCTGCGCGGAGCGAAGCACCCCCACTTCGTCATTCCGCACGGAGCGAAGCACCCCCATTTCGTCATTCCGCACGGAGCGAAGCACCCCCATTTCGTCATTCTGCGCGGAGCGAAGCGCAGTCGCAGAATCTCTTCGAAATCGTGCCACACCCAACGAGATTCCGCGACTGCGCGCGGAATGACGATGAGTCAGGACTTGCATCGGGCTCTCACTATATAGAAACTCTGCCTGACGGAAAACCTACGGCTGGTTCCATGACGAAAAACAACCCTGATCCATCGACCTTGAAAAAGCTGCTGCATGAGCCGATGACGCATTTTGTCGTGCTGGCCGTCTTGCTGTTCGGCGTATACGGCGTCTCCAGTCTCGGCGGCGGCGAATTGCTCGAAGTCAGGCAGCAGGATATCGACGCCCGCATTTTCATGCGGGAACTGTCGACCGGCAGGGAATTGACCGAGGAGGAACGGGATCAGATCACCGCGCTTTACATCGAGGAGCAGATCCTGGTGCGCGAGGCCGTCAGGCTCGAACTCGACAACGACGCGCGCATCCACGACATGCTCGCGCAGAAAATGCGCCATGTACTCTCCGGCGACGTAATCCAGCCGGACGAAGCCGAATTGCGCGCATATTACGAGGCCAATCGAGATCGTTACACCTCTCTGGAAACCGTCGACGTCGTCGAACTCGTGTTCGACACCCGCGACGATCCGGCGGAGGAAGCCCTCGCCGTGCTTGCCGCCGGCGGAGAACCGGAAGAAATACTGGCGCTTGAGCCCGGCACGGACTCACCTCTTCCACGAGTGAATCGTCTCGATCTTTCGAACATATTCAGCGATGAATTCTCGGAACAGGTATTCGCGGCTCAAATCGGCGAATGGGTCGGGCCTTACGTCAGCAATCGCGGCCAGCATTGGCTGCGGGTGACCGAACGCGCGGAAGCGGAACTTGCCGATTTCGAGGAAATCGTCGAACGGGTGCGGCTCGACTGGATCGTTACCGAGGAAGACAGGCTCCTGCAAATCGAAGTCGACCGGCTCTGGGACGACTATGTCATCGTCATCAATGACTGATCTGGCGCGCAAGCTGCTGTTTTGCGCCCTGATGCTGGCGCCGGCCCTGCCCGCCTTCGCCCATGACATCAATATCACCGGCGTGGCCCGCGTCATCATGCAGGAATCCGAACCGGGCCTGTACAGACTTTCGGTGGTCGACGCCCAGGTGCCGCCGCTGTTCAACATCGAACGCATCCTGCCCGATCGCTGCACGGGCTTGCCGCCCGCCCCATTCGCCTATCGCTTCTCCTGCGAGCCGCAATTGAACGTCGACGACAGCCTGGTTTTCCCCTGGGGCCTGTCCGGCGTATTGGTCATCGCCAATTGGCTCGAAGGCGACGGGGTCACCGCATACGTACCCGGCGACGGCGCCGAGGTCGACGTTCCGCTGACCGAACTCAAGGCCGGCGCCGGTTCCTGGACCACCCTGGCCGGGCGCTATCTCATCATCGGCGCCGAACACATCCTGTTCGGTATCGACCACCTGCTGTTCGTGCTCGGCCTGCTGCTGCTCATGCAGGGTTTCTGGAAACTCGTGCAGACAGTTACCTCTTTCACCATCGCCCATAGCATCACCCTGGCCTTCGCCGTACTCGGCGTTTTCCCCGTGCCCGGCGCGCCAATAGAAGTGCTGATTGCCTTGTCCATCGCCTTTCTGGCGCGCGAGATCATCATGGGTCAACGCGGCAAGACAACCCTGGTTCATCGCCGGCCCTGGCTCGTGGCATTCGCGTTCGGTCTTTTGCACGGCTTCGGATTCGCCGGCGCCCTGGGAGAACTGGGACTGAGCGACGCCGACATCCCGCTCGCCTTGCTGTTCTTCAACATCGGCGTCGAACTCGGCCAGGTGGGCTTCATCTGCGTGTTGCTCGCGGCGTATTACGCCATCCAGCGCGCCGGCAGGAGCATGATGTTCAGCGTTGAGCGGGGGCTGGCCTACGGCTTGGGCGCCATCGCCACCTATTGGTTCATAGAACGTTTGCCGGCGCTGGTCGTGGCCTGAACAAAATTTGCCTATCAGGAGATTCATATGAAATTCGTCCATCAATTGGCCCTGCTCGTTATTGGCCTGGCAGCCGGCCTGGCAGCCGCGGACATTTGGGAGGAAGTCGAGCACGGTTATGCCGACAACGACGGCGACACCACCATCGTCGCCGTACCCGGCGCGGGACATTTCGTGCAACAGGACGCGGCCGAACTGATCACCGAAACCATGCGCTGGTGGCTGCTGGCGCGGAAAAACTAAACTTACCGAGATTCCGCGACTTCGCGCGGAATGACGCCACTGTCATTCTGCCCGAAGCGAAGCGGAGTCGCAGAATCTATCGAGGAACACACTATGAAATTTGTTGATGGCTTTATCACTCCAGTCCCCAACGAAAACAAGGACGCCTTCTTCAACGTCGCGCGCAAGG